>JAGFJD010000042.1 GCA_024102975.1 Phaeodactylibacter sp.
AAATGCCAGATTTTGGAACCTCACGGCGGTTATTTTTTGGTCCGTAGCTAGGCTATGCACCAAAAAATGAACCTTGTGAGAACCCCAAATCTGGCATTTTCGCTTCCAAAGCACCACCTCCAAACATACTCTGAAACGCAATTGCTCGAAATGAAGATAAAAAAACTCGAAGAGAAATAGAACAAAAGCCCGGTGCTTATCCAAAAAAGGGGCACGCTTTCCAGGTACCGGAAATTCAGCTTTTTCAGGGTGCTGTAGAAAAAGAGCCATACCAGCAAAATCAGGAGCAGCGCCTCGACAGCATGGGGCCAGGCGTTGTGTTCGCGATGGCTTCCGCCGGACCGGATCGGATATGGGCCGGGAAAAAATTCCCGGAATGGCGGGTAACCTTCCCGCCCTGCCTGGCATTAAGCGCAGTTTTTAATATCAAACCGGCTACCCGCCCGGCGTCAGACGCTGTCAGAAGCCAATGAACCGGAGCAGCCAGCCCCGCGAAATAATGGTTTTGCAAATTTCACAGGGCCTGCCGCGGTTCCGAACCGCGCCCGTCCTCGTGCCTCGGCCGGGTAAAAACTCCGAACTGCGGCCTGCCCACCCGAAACGGTAGCCATCAAACCCACTTACCATGAAAAATGTATTGTTCTTCATCACTGCTTTTTGCCTGTTCATCGCCTTTTCTGGCTGCAAAAAAGACAACATCCCCGGACCGGATGACGGGATTGAAATTCAACAAGGGGGAGTCGACAAAGAATCTATAGAAGCCTACCAGGGAGAGGTTGGGATCATCATCAGCACCCGGGAGATCGCCCGGAAGGGATACCGGCCCGCCTACGCCAAGGTCGAGGTCAGCGGAAACACCTTCGACACCACGGGGATGGTCCCGATCGACGACCTCACCAACCTGACCTACGTATACCGGAAATTAGAGGACCTGACCGGGGCGCAGCGGCAGGAACTGAAAGAGAACGGAGTGAATATTGCGGTGGAAGTATTTGATCAGGACCAGCAGCTCCTGGGCGCTGCCGAACGGGAGAAAGTTTTCTTTACGTCCAGCCCGGAAAAAATTGAGGTGCCTACTGCGCTGGAGGACCAGTACAAGGGCCTGATCCAACTCCGGCCCGGCGTGGATCACCATCTGCAGATCGTGGATAAGAATACGAACCAGGTCAAATTCGCTCCCGGCGCCGGCAGCTACACCAATTCCAGCAATTCCAACTCCATGATTTTCAACCGCACCAGCCTGGATTATTCACAGAACCCGCCTTCCGACACTTATACTCAGACGGCCTTTCGGTTTACCGAAGTGCCCGGAGAGCAGGGCGTATTTACGATCGCGTATCACGCGGAAGGGATGGTGCTGTACTGGTACGTCAGAACAGACAACCGTATTGGCGTCCAAAACAGATACAACTGGGCGGTCAACGGGGGCGAGACCAATGCCGCTGCCCTGGCCAATTACAAATTCAGGATCGAACAGGTTGCTCCGGGATTTTATACCTTCCGGTCATTGAAAAACAACAATTTGCTTACCCTCGCGCCGGATCAGCGGCTCAGCGCCGGCAATGCCAGCCCCAATCCCGACCAGGTCGCCCATTTTCGCATCCTGGCCCTGGACATCGACTGGGATTTTAGGGCCCTCGACTACCGGCAGCTCCAGCCAATCCTGCCCCCGGCCAAGACCGATTTTGCCTTCAACAGCACCCTGGTCAATTGCAGCAGCGGCAGCCTGGAACAGGTGGTAGGCCGGGAGCAAACCAAAGAAACGACCCTGACTTCCAGTTGGGAGGAGTCGATGTCGGTCAGCGTAAGCTCGGAATTTTCCTTGTCGGTGACCAACGAAGCCGAGGTCTCCGCCAGCTTTTACGGGGCCAGCGCCTCGGCCAGCCAATCGGTTACCAGTTCCCTGTCCGTCGGGGTATCCGCTACCCAAACCAGTACGATAGCCGGGGCAAGCTCCAGCACCAAGACCGTCACCGTTTCCTCCCAGCGCACCATTACCGTGCCTTCGAAAAAAGCCACGGTGGTGTCGGATATATACCAGACTTATACGAATATCGAGATTCCTTACGTCCAGCGGTTTAAAGTAGCAGGAACCTACCAGGGCGGCGAGGGCCCGCTGTCCGGAGAAGAAATCCTCACCCAGCTGAATTTCAACAGTTTCTCCGGCGTAGTGACGGAGGTCGGATCGACATATGTCGTCGTGACCGTCCGCGGCACGAACCGGATCGACGAGCTGATCGACACCAAGACGGTGGCCGAGGATGTGCCGGCCGACTGCGACTGAGCGCTTGCCCGGAGCGGATGTGTATATTCGCATAGGCCACAATAGCCGCTGCCCATACGTTCTACTGCGTTCCCTGCCTGCCTGCCATTCCTGCTATATCGGCAGCACACACCACTAGACATTTTGAAAAATTAATTCATATTCACCTTTGGTGATTTTCCTCAAATAGCGGGTGAATTGGATGAGGTTTAGGGCTTTGCGCCTCAGAATATCTAGCCCTTTTAGGAAAACCG
>JAGFJD010000050.1 GCA_024102975.1 Phaeodactylibacter sp.
TATGCCTTTTGGATTCAAAAATTGACCTCCAAACAAGCATCTCTAAAGGGCTACTTAATCAGGATTTTTCTATCCAGGTTATAGTAGAAAGGAGTTTAGCTAAGCTGCTTTTTCCTGTAGCTTGATCCCCAATAAAAATTGTTACTCCATCAAATTGGATATAATCATCCTTATCCATGCCTTCCCGAATAGGGCCAAAACTTCGCACTATAATCTTGGACATACTTGTAATCTATTCTTTGACAACAAAGATAATAAACAATTACCTGACAAAATCAAAAAAACAACCCCCTGGTTGCCAGGAACCTCCCTTCTCACAGGCTTTTTTCCCTCACCCATCGCCCCCCATTTGACACTCCCCCCCCAAACCCGTAACTTTACCTACCTATGCAGAACTACCAAACTCCCGTCCCCCTTCCGGAATACCCCTTCCGGGTCAGCTACCAGGACCACGTCCTGAGCCTGGGTTCCTGCTTTGCCGAAAACATCGGGCGGCGGCTGGCCGATTACCACTTCTACAGCCTGCTCAACCCCTACGGCATCCTCTACAACCCCATCTCTATCGCCCAGGGCCTGCAGCGGTTGCTGCAGGACGCCCCTTTCCAGCAGAACGATCTCCTGGAACACCAGGGCCTGTGGCACAGCCTGTTCCACCATGGGGCTTTCTCTCACCCGGATCGGGAAGAGGCCCTGGCCGGGATCAATGCCGCCTACCGCCGGGCGCAGGGCTTCCTGCTGACCGCCAACCGCCTGGTCCTCACGATGGGCACCGCTTTTGTTTACGTCTACCGCCCTTCGGGCGAGGTGGCGGCCAACTGCCACAAGCTGCCGGCCAGCGCCTTCGAGCGCCGCCGCCTCCACCCCCGCGACGTGATCGCCGCCCTGGAACCGGTGCTGTACGAACTCAAAAACCGGCAGCCCGAGCTGGAGGTGATCCTCACCGTCAGCCCCGTGCGCCACATCCGCGACGGGCTGGTGGAAAACCAGCGCAGCAAGGCCGCCCTGCTGCTGGCCTGCGGGGAGCTCTGCCAGCAACTGCCTTTCGTCCACTACTTCCCCTCCTACGAGATCATGATGGACGAACTGCGCGACTACCGCTTCTATGCCCCCGATTTGATCCACCCCTCCGAAGTGGCTGTCGAACACATCTGGTACCGCTTCGGGCTGGCCTTCTTCGATGATGACACCCGGCAGCTTATGCAACGCATCGGCAAGGTGATCGCCGCCAGCCGCCACCGCCCCTTCCACCCCCGGTCTGAACCGCACCAGCAGTTCCTCCGGCAGCAACTGGAGATCGTCGCTCAGCTGGAGCGGGACTTCCCCTTCCTCAATATGGCGCGGGAACGGGAGGTTTTCCAGGGCCAACTGGTGGGGGAGTGATGGGGTGAATAGGTGTATTGTTGGGCTTACTACTGGACAAAATGGTTTTTGACACAGAGGGCACGGAGTTCAACACAGAGCACTAGTACATGAATACCTAAATAAATACCCACTTATGCTTGTTCTTTTGAACTTACTCTTCGTCAGAAAAAACTCACGTAGCTCCGGCTATGCTCGTTTTTTCTTCCTTGATAAAGTTCAAAATAACTTCGCCTAAGCAACCATTTATTTAAGTTTTCATGTACTAGGAGCCTGTCGGAGAAGCACTTGATGGGCTGCGAACGGCAAATATTGTTCTGCACTTCGTTGCTTTTCAGTCGCGTAGCGCCACTATGCTCCTTCATCGCGCCTCGTTCAGAACAATATTTGCTCGTTCTCGCCTCACCAACACTTCTCCGACAGGCTCCTTGCGCTGGACCCCCAACTGGAGGTTCGTACATCGTAAACCGTCAAATTTGTAGTATCTTTCCAGGTTGCCGACAAAAAGAAATGCCTACATTTGGAAAAAACACGATGCTGAGACATTACACCGCTCTGTTATTCCTGTCCTTCGCCGCTGCTTTACCTGCCCAGAACCTCATCGAAGCCACCTTCCTCGAAAGCCGCACCAAAGAAGAGCTGACGGTGGAATACGGCTTTTTCATCCAGCACGGGGTCGATATTTACAAGGTGTTGTATACCACTCCGGACGTGCGGGGGCAACTGGATACGGCGTCCGGCGCACTGGTAATTCCCCAGGCGCGGGATTTGGCGCTGCCGCTGTTTATCTATCAGCACGGCACGTCCAATGCCAAGGATGACGTTCCCTCCAACCTGAATATCGGGGACCACGAGGTGCCGATTGCTTTCGGAGGGGTGGGCTTCGTCTCTCTGGCGCCCGACTACCTGGGGCTGGGCGCGTCCCGCGGCTTCCATCCCTACCTGCACGCCGCTACCGAGGCGTCGGCCGCCGTCGATATGCTCCGGGCGGTGGCGCCCTACGTGGCCGGGCAGGGCCAGGCCCTGAACGGGCAGCTCTTCCTGGCGGGCTATTCACAGGGCGGGCACGCCTCCATGGCCCTGCACCGCGTCCTGCAGGAAGAATATGCTTCGGCTTACCCGGTGACGGCAGCGGCCCACATGTCGGGCCCTTACAGCCTGGTCAACGTCATGCGGGAATACATCCTGAGCGAAGCGGAGTACTCCTCGCCGGGTTATGTGGTCCGGATACTGCTGGGGCTGAATGAATATTACCAGATTTATGACGACTTCGGCGCCGTCTTTCGCGAACCCTACCTGGGGCCGGCCCTGGCCTACTACAACAATGAACTCACCATGGGGGCCCTGCACGATACCCTGAGCCGGCTGCTGATCCAGGAAGTGGGGCTGGTACAGCCCAAATACATCTTTCAGGACAGCCTGCGCCAGAACATCGTCGACTTCCCCGGCCACCCCGTCAACGCTGCCCTGGCGGAAAACGATGTCTACGACTGGGCGCCCCAATCTCCTACGCGCCTGTTTTACTGCACAGCCGACGAGCAGGTGCTGTACGCCAACAGCCTGCTGACCGACTCGGTGATGAACGCCAACGGCGCTCCGGACGTGCAGTCGGCCGACATTGACCCCAGCCTGAGCCATTTCGACTGCGCCGAGCCGGCCCTGACCCGCGCCCTGCTGTTCTTTTTGCCATATCTGGACATCTATTCGGATGCCGGCGAAGCAGTGGCGGGCAACCACCTGCGCATTTTCCCCAATCCCGCCTCCGGTGCTTTTACCGTCGACGGCCTTTCTCCCGGCACCCGCCTGGAACTCTATGCCCCCGACGGCCGCCGCCTGAAGCAGGTGGCCGCCGCCGGCGAAACGGCCAGGATATCGGTCGCCGGCCTGCCGGGGGGGCTGTACGTGCTGAAAGCGTGGGAGGGCGCGGAAACGGCAGTGCGAAGAGTGATTGTGAAATGAAAAACAGAGGATTGAGGGGGGGGATGTGGAGCGTGCCTCCTGATCCCGGAACTACTACGGTTGGCAGCCTGCCTGTGGTTACCCCCAAAAACAAATTGCCCGCCCCTCCAGCCCGATCCTGGCGGGCGGGCAATTTGTTTTAAACCTCAACAAAAGGCCAAAGAGCGGGAAGAGTGGGTAAAAATTCCTAAAATTGTGGCGCGAAACCGATCCGAATACTATGAAAAACAACATACGCGTTCCCGCTATCGTCGTATTGGCCACTATCAGCATCTGGATGGCCGCCGACATGGCGGGGCGCAACAATGAAGAACTGCTCTGGGGGTACCGGCCCCTTGTCCTGTTTCTGGCCGGGTGGGGCGCGCTGGTGCTGCTGTTCGAAAAGCGGTACTCCTTATCGCCCAACCGCCTGCGCTGGCTGGGGTTGTCCACGCTGAGCGGCGTATTGCTGGGCGTGGGCTTTCCGGATATCCTGGACGTGCCCTTCCTGATGTTTTTCGGTTTTGTGCCGCTGCTGATGGTAGAACGGGAGATCGCGCAGGACTGGGGGAAGGCGGACCGCTGGGAGGTGTTCAAGTATGCCTACCATGCTTTTGTCCTCTGGAATATCATCGCCACCTATTGGGTGGCCAACACGGCGTTTGTGGCGGGCATCTTCGCCATTTGGGTCAACGCCCTGCTGATGAGCATCCCTTTTTTGTTGTTCCATACCTCCAGGCAGTACATGCCCCGCCTGGGCTACCTGGCCTTCATCGCCTACTGGCTCACCTTCGAGTTCATCCACCTGCGCTGGGAGCTGACCTGGCCGTGGCTGACGCTGGGCAACAGCTTTGCCGGGTATCCTGCCCTGGTGCAATGGTACGAATACACCGGCGTATTCGGAGGGGGCCTGTGGATACTGCTGGCCAACGTGCTGGCCCTGCGGTTGTGGGACGCCTTCCGCGCCAGACAGCCGCTGCTGTGGCCGGCATTGCGCCTGGCGGGGCTGATCCTCGTGCCCGTCCTGTTTTCGTTAGCCCTTTATTACAATTACGAGGAGAGCGGCGTGGAGCGGGAGGTGGTGGTGGTACAGCCCAATTTCGAACCCCACTACGAAAAATTCGAGCGGGTGCCGGAAAGCGAGCAAATTACCCGCTTTCTGGAGCTTTCCCGTTCGCAGGTAGATGAGAACACCGACTACCTCGTCTTTCCGGAGACGAGCTTCGGCCTGGTGGAAACCAGCCGGATCAACGCTTATCCGGCGGTGCAGCGCATCCGCGAGGCCTTTCAGGCGTATCCCCGGCTGAAAATCATCACGGGCATCGACGCCTACCACATTTTCCTGCCCGGAGAGCCGCACAGCCATGCCGTCCGCGAGCAGGTGCGCCGCCCCGGCGACACCATGTACTACGAAATCCTCAACGCCGCCATACAGATCGAGCCCGGCAAGCCGGAAGTCCCCCTCTACCGGAAATCCAAACTGGTGCCCGGCCCGGAAATCCTGCCTTACCGGCGGGTTTTCTTCTTCCTGAAGCCGTTGGTCGAAAAGCTGGAGGGCACCACTGCCGGCGTAGGTACCCAGCCCGAGCGCTCCGTCCTGGCCAGCGATGCCGGCAAGATAGCGCCGGCCATCTGTTACGAGTCGGTATTCGGGGAGTACGTCACCCAGTATATCCGGAAAGGGGCTCAGGCCATCTTTATCATGACCAACGACGGCTGGTGGGACAATACGGCCGGCCACCGCCAGCACCTGTACTTCGCTTCCCTGCGCGCCATCGAGACGCGGCGCGCCATCGCCCGCTCCGCCAATACCGGCATCTCTGCCTTCGTCAGCCAGCGCGGCGACATTCTGCAGCCCACCCGATACGACGAGCCGGTTGCCATTAAGGGCAGCATCCGGTTCAACGACGCCGTTACTTTTTATGTGCGCTGGGGAGATATTATCGCCCGGATCGCCCTGTTCGCTTCCATCCTTCTGGTAATGAACACCTTCGTCCGCAGCCGGATGAAAGCGTAATCCGCCGGTTTTTGAACTCCCTGCAATCCGGGGCGGCCTGAAAACCGGCGGCAGACAAAAAAGGGGCGGCAAAGATGCCGCCCCTACTCATGTGGATTGTTTCATTATAAATAAATGAGGGAGTAAGTTTTCAAAACTGATTGGCGTTCGGGCAACCTGCTTACCGGATTTTCGGCCGCCGCCGTTTGCCGCCGGGCCGCATGGCGCCGCCCTTGCCGCCCATCTGGGCGTGCTTCATCTGTCCGCGGTTGGAGAAGGCTTTTTCAAACTGCTTGAACTGCTCTTTGACGTTCGGCTCGGTGATCTTGCACTGTTTGGCGGTGCGGAAGTGCTGTTCTGCCTGTTTCCATTTGCCTTTGGAGGCGGCGATGTTCGCCAGCTGCAATTGCAGCATGGCCTTCTCGTTGTCCGTCGGCACGTCTACTTCCTCGGCTTTGCGCAGCCACATCTCACCTTCCTCCACGTCCTTGCGCGCCAGGGCGATGGACCCTTTGATCATGTAGTAATAGGCGCGGTTGGTGGCGTACAGCCATTTTGGGCTGAGCGTCAGGTTCAGCCGCTTTTCCGACCCGTCAAAATCTGCGTTTTGCATCATGACTGCCGCCGACTGCACCGTGCCCAGCAAGATATAGGTAACCAGCATGATAATGCCCATCAGGACGAACCAGATGCCGTACCAGACGCCTAAGGCGATCCAGAGCGCCGTGCCTCCGATCAGCCCGATGGCGATCAGGGCGAATTTCAGATATATGTTTATCGTCAGCATATCCAGCTTAAATTTTCTCTGCGCAATTCTTGATTACTGCAAAGGTAATTAATTGTTTTGGAATCCTGCCTCTCCGGTTATGGTAACGTTCCAGGCAAAATAGTGTTTCATGGTTTCCCGGTTTCATCAACCGATCAGGCCGTCCCTACCCCTTGCCCAGCGCTCCCTCCAGCTTCTGCAGGTTGTCCTTGATCATCAGGTCGGTGGGTTGCAGGGCCCGGGCTTCGGCCAATGCCTGGCGGGCCAGGCCGTGGTCTTTCTGAAGGTAGGCGATGTGGGCGAGGTTGAGCAGGGCCAGGGCGTGGTCGTTGGGCTTTTTGAGCCCCAGGGATATGGCTTCCTGCAGGTGGCCTTTGGCGTCTTCCAGCCTTTTGTGCTGGAGGTAAAGCATGCCGAGGGTGAAATAATAATAAGCCCGGTTGGAACGGATGAGCCATTTGGGGTTCCAGATTTGGCGGAGCAGAGCTTCTGCCTTTTCTGGCTGGCCGCGTTTGAGGCTGTTGAACGCAAGCCAGACGTTGCCGAAAACCAGGTGGGAAACCAGCAGCAACAAGCCGGCAAGATAGAGGTACCAGGCCTGCGAAAACCCCAGCTGCACGTGCAGGAGCAGGCCCAGGCCCAGGAATAATACGATCAGCGCATAGCGCAGGTAGGAGTAGGTCATGCGGACAGTTTTGAGCGGTACGGTATGAGGCACTCGTCACACCGCAATATTACCATTCAATAGAAAAAAACAACCATTGGGCCCCGCCTTTTAACGATTAACTCGAAAAAAAGCTTGTTTCCGTCGAACGCTTTGTATTTTGCAGTTCGTTATTTTGTATGCTTGCGGCCGGGTTTACGGAAAGCAAGCTCCCGGCACTTTAAAACACCCAGGCTGAATTGATGTCTACACAAAGAGCAGAAGACATATTAAACCGCCTTAAATCCGACGACCGGACCGCACTGAAAGACCTCTTTCAGGACCACTATCCCCTTGTTTGCCAGTCTATCCACCGTTTCATCAGAGACCATTCCACTACCGAAGACCTGGCGCAGGAAGTTTTCCTCCGCTTCTGGGAAAAGCGCCATGCCATCCAGGTCACCTCTTCGCTGCCGGCCTATCTCCGCCGCATGGCCATGAACGAAGCCCTGGGTTACCTGCGCCGCAATAAGCGCTACGAGGAAGAGGAGTTCATCCCGGAAAACGAGAGCGAGTCCGGCCCCAGCGCCGAGGAAGCCTACCTGCACGGCGAGCTGCAGGAAAGCGTCTCCGCCGCCATCAATACCCTGCCTCCCAAATGCCGCACCGTCTTTCAGCTGAGCCGATACGAAGAACTCACCTACAAAGAGATTGCCGACCAGATGGGCATCTCCGTCAAAACGGTGGAGAACCAGATGGGCAAAGCGCTGAAGATACTCCGGGAGCGGCTGCAGGGGTATCTGCACCTGTTGTTGTAGGAGGGCGGGGGGATGGTTATACTCCGCTGCAAATGGTAATATTGTTATATAGCCATAGTGTTATATTGTTGGCTGAATGGGGCCTGAGGGCAGTTGTATTTGTAATTATTTCAGCGGAAACTGTAACTTTTGGCCATGAACGACAGACGAATAAGAAATATACTGACTGCTGCCCTGCTGCTGTCCTTTGCCTGCGGGCCGGGCGGCCCTTCCGGGGGTTTGCCGCCGCCGGAGGCACCGGAGGGCATGGCATACATCCCCGGAGGCACCTTTGTCATGGGCGGCAAGAGCAATCAGGCGGACCCCGACGAGCTGCCGCGGCACGAGGCAGCGGTGGTGCCCTTTTTTATGGACGTCACGGAGGTTACCAACCGGCAGTTTGCCGCCTTTGTGGAAGTCACGGGGTACGTGACGGTCGCCGAACGGGCAATCGACTGGGAGGAGATGAAAAAACAGCTGCCGCCGGATATCCCCCGGCCGCCGGACAGCCTGCTGCAGCCCGGCGCTCTGGTCTTTCATCCTACCCCCAACCCGGTGCCGTTGGATGACGTCTCGCAATGGTGGCACTGGACGGCCGGCGCCGACTGGCGCCACCCGGAAGGGCCCGGCAGTTCCATCGAACGCAAAATGGATCATCCCGTCGTACAGGTAGCGTGGGAAGACGCCGTAGCTTACGCCGAATGGGCCGGCAAACGGCTGCCCACCGAAGCGGAATGGGAATGGGCGGCCATGGGCGGGCAGGATGACCCCATCTACCCCTGGGGCAACGAGCCGGCCAGCCAGGGCAAGCCGCGCGCCAACTTCTGGCAGGGCCTGTTTCCCTATAAAAATACGGAAGAGGACGGATTCTACGGCCCGGCGCCCGTCCGGAGCTTCCCGCCCAACGGCTATGGCCTGTACGACATGGCCGGCAACGTGTGGGAATGGTGTGCCGACTGGTACCACGCCGAATACTACCGGCAGGCGGCAGCCGGCAAGGCCAGCCCCGGTGGCCCGGACGCTTCCTTTGACCCCATGGAACCCTTTACGCCCAAACGCTCCATCCGCGGCGGCTCCTTCCTCTGCAACGACGCCTACTGCAGCGGCTACCGCGTAGCCCGGCGGATGAAGTCCAGCCCGGATTCAGGCCTCAGCCACACGGGATTTCGCTGCGTGAAGGATATACGATGAAAATGCAGGGGGGAAATGTATGGAATTGGCGAAATAAGTACCTGAACTGAAATGGGGAAATACATGGAAATGTATGGAAATGTATTTCCATCCAATTTTACATCGAATAACCCGGCCCCATCATCTAAAAAAACGGTTTGGCCAGCCGGCTCCTTCTAAATTTGGCAGGCGAAAACCCAAAACCAACACAACATGAAGAAAAAACCTGACTTAAAAGAATACGGAGAACAATTCCGTTACACCCTGTTCAAAATGCCGGCTGCCGGCCGTTTCATCCAGGACAACCGACTGTGGGAAGGATTCTGGAAGTACGGCTGGGTGTCCCGCTTTCTCATCGTCATCGCTCTCATTGCCGGCCTCAAATTCCTGTCGATCGCCGTCGATTGGTTCCAGAACTTCAGCCTCAGCAACCCCGGGCAGGCGTTCCAAAGCATGGGCATGGTTTTCAGCGAAGGATTCGGTTTCCTGTTCAGCGGAGGCATGAAGTACGCCATGCTCGTGCTGCTGGAGGTCCTGGTCTTTCACTTTAGTCGCCGCACCCTGTACCTCCTCTCAGGGAACGAAGCGAGCGCTGAGTTCCAGGATTTTGTCGACGCCCAGGTCCGCATGATCAAAGTGGGCATGTACGCCTGGGTGATGGAGCTGGTCTTTACGATCATGTTCAAAGTTTTTTTCGGGATTTTCGGTTTCATCGACTTTCTTCAGCCTGCCTGTGTATTCGCCGTCCAGTGTTACTTCCTGGGTTTTGCCATTCTGGACAACTACCACGAGCAGTTTGGGTTGACGATCAAGGAGAGCAGCCGGTATGCGTTGAACTACGTGGGGGTTGCCGCTGCTGCCGGCCTGGTGGCCTATCTGATGATGCTCATCCCGGTGGCGGGAGTGATCGCAGCGCCTATACTGACTTCGGTAGCGGTGACGATCGTCATGTATGAATTGTCCGACCTGCACATCCTGGGCAAGGAGGCGCTGGGGGGTGCGGAGGAGGTGGTGTGAGTTTTGGGGCGGCCAGGGGGGGCTGGTTATATTGTTATATTGTTGTATTGTCGCCACAATCGTATTGGTGCTTTGCCTTTCTCTGAACTACATCAATGCAGCGGCATTTCCTGCCTGGAAAGCGGTAAATTGGCCTATCCAACAAACTGCACCTTCGATGGGAGAATACAAAGAGGATTTCGGGCGGGCCGGGCGCCTGGCGGCAGGTTTTGCGCAAACGCTTTTTGAACAGCTGGAGGTCCTGCCTGCCCTTCCGCGACTGGAACCGGGGCAGGCGCTGGGCGCCCTCGAAACGGGCCTGCCGGAAGAAGGCCTGCCGCTGGAAGACATCCTTGCCGGTTTCCGGGAGCACATCCTGCCCGGGATGACGGTATGGAACCACCCCGGCTTTATGGCCTATTTCAATTCCACGGCCAGCCCGGCCAGCCTGCTGTCTGAAATACTCATCACAGCTACCAACGCCAACTGCATGAACTGGCTGTCCTGCCCGGCCGGCGCCGAGCTGGAAGAAATCGCCACCGGCTGGCTTCGGCAACTGCTGGGCCTGCCCGGGGTCTTCTGGGGCATCATCTTCGAGGGCGGGTCGCTGAGCAGTTTTCATGGCATGGCGGCGGCACGGGAGAAGGTGCTGGGGCCTGCCTTTCGCGAGCAGGGTTGGCAGCCCGGCCAGCCGCCCCTGCGGGCCTATGCCACTGCCCACGCCCATTCCTCTATCGCCAAGGCGCTGATGGCGCTGGGCGTCGGGCGGCAGAATATCATCGACATCGCGGTAGACGAGGCCTTCCGCATGCAACCGGAAGCCTTGGGGAAACAGCTCCGGAAAGATGTGGAAGCCGGTTTCCGGCCCCTTTGCGTCATCGCTACCCTGGGCACCACCTCCTGCACTGCCATGGATCCCGTGGCGGATATTGCAGATATTTGCCAGGAGGCCGGCACCTGGCTCCACATCGACGCCGCGCACGCCGGCCCGGCGGCCATCCTGGAAAGCTGCCGCCCGCTGTTCAGGGGCTGGGAAAAGGCCGACAGCATTACCGTCAACCCGCATAAATGGATGTTCCTGTCCCTGGATACGAGCGTCCTGTTCCTGCGGGAGCGCCGGTACCTGCGCGGTGCCTTTTCGCTGACGCCGGACTACCTGAAGACGGCTTACGACGAGCAGGTGACCAATTACTACGACTACGGCCTGACCCTCGGGCGCCGGTTCAAGGCCCTGAAGCTGTGGGCCAACATCCGGTATTTCGGCAGGCAGGGCTACGCCAGAATCATCGGCAGGCACCTGGAGTTGGCAGCGGCCCTGCGGTCCCGCATGGAGAAAACTCCCGGCTTTGAACTCCCGGCCCCCACTCCCCTGAGCACCATCTGTTTCCGGTACCTGCCGCCGGGCCGCCAACTTTCTGCGCAGGCCGCCGATGCCTTGAACGAAAAACTCCTGGAAGCCATCAACCGGGCCGGCAAGGTGTTCCTTTCTCCCACCCGGCTGAACGGGCGCTTCACGATCCGGCTCGTCATCGCCGGCCTGTGGGCAGAGGAAAAACAGGTGGAGGAGGCGTGGGAAACTATTGTGCAGTGCGCAGGCAGGTTGGATGCCTGAATTTTACCCGGATGAGCGTAGCGAAGACTGGGTTATATGGCTATATGGTTATATTGCTATATGGTCGGCATGGCGGGAGGCCAGGGCTTATGCGCCGGGTTTTTTCCAAAGCAATATAACAATCCTCAAGGCCCCGCCGTGCCAGCAATATAGCCTCCACGAGTCCCGAGCGTGCCAACAATATAACCATTCCTTCCCCCCGCCGTGCCAACCGCGCCAACCATTCAGCAATCCAGCTACCTTCGCAATAATTTCACCCTGAAAACCGGCCGTTTTTTTCTTAATTTTGCGGCGCTTAAAACAAAACCAAAAGATTATGCAACTAAAAAATAAGATTCTGGGTTTGGCGCTGCTGTTGGCCGGGCCCGCTTTTGCGCAAGTAGACCTCATCAACAAAGTCAAAGACAACCAAAGCGAAAATGCAAAGGAGGGCTTCCAATGGGAAACCGTGGTGGATGTAGAGCGCCTGGCGGTGGAAAACCAGGGCGCTTCCGGCACCTGCTGGAGCTACAGCACCAACTCTTTCCTGGAGTCGGAAATGGCCCGCATGGGCAAAGAGCCGGTAGACCTTTCGGAAATGTTCATCGTCCGCACCACTTATGAGGACAAGGCCGACCGCTATGTGCGCATGCATGGCAACCTGAACTTCGGTCAGGGCGGCGCCCTTCCGGACGTGTTCGACATGTACCGGAAATACGGCATTGTCCCGGAAGCAGTCTACGCCGGGCTCAACTACGGGCTGGACTACAACCGGCACGGCGAGATGGAGGCGGTGCTCAAAGGCATGCTCGACGCCGTGGTGGCCAATAAGAACAAAACCCTTACTCCGGTGTGGAAAGAAGCCTACAATAAAGTACTTGATGTTTACCTCGGCGAGTATCCCGGCGAGTTTGAGTACATGGGGAAAACCTATACGCCGAAGTCTTTTGCCCGGGAGGTCGTCGGCATCCAGAGCGACGACTATGTGCAGTTCACCTCCTGGACCCACCACGAACTGTACAGACCCTGTATCATTATGGTGCCGGACAACTGGGCTTACGGCACTTCCTACAACGTGCAGATGGAAGACATGATCAGCATCATCGACCACGCTCTGCGCAAAGGCTACTCCGTAGCCTGGGCCGGCGATGTGAGCGAAAAGTATTTCTCCTGGAAGAACGGCATCGCCTACGTCCCTCAGAAAGATTTCAACGACATGACGGACGAAGAGCGGGCCGGCCTTTTCAACGGGCCCAAACCGGAAATGGACATTACCGTCGAAGCCCGGCAGGCGGCCTATGACAACTATTCCACGACCGATGACCACGGCATGCAGCTCGTCGGCATCTCCAAAGACCAGACGGGCAAGGAATGGTACCTGGTGAAAAACTCCTGGGGCGTCAATAACGACCACGAGGGATATTTGTATATGAGCAAGAACTACGTGCGTTACAAAACCCTCTCCTTTATGACCCACAAGGAAGCCGTGCCGAAGGAGATCAGGAAGAAGTTCGGATGGTAGGACAGGCCGGGGATCGCATGTGTATTCGCGCATTTGTCGCAGGGCGCGGTAGCCGGCGATTGTTTGAGCCGGCAGCGTGTATGCGGATGCACAAACGCCCGTGATAAAAACGAGAAGGCGCTGCCTCGGCAGCGCCCCCCGTTTTGGCGGTTCGCTTACATCACAGTGTTTGCCTGGAGAATAGTTGCTTCTCCACGTTATGGTTACCGCCGTAGAACTGATTCTTTGTCGACGTAAGAAAGATGTAAGTAAAAAGGACTGGATCAACAAATGAACGAGCAACAGAATTGCCAGGCTTTAAGGCCAGGACCGTATCTCATCATTGTCGTCCGGATACCTATATGGCCAAAGGTAAAAAAAAATCCGTTTCCACCTCCCGAAAAGTGCATTCCCTTTCGTTCAATAACGCTGGGAGGCAGAATGGATGGAACCCGTGAAACAACGCTAACGCCATAACCCGGACTCCATCCTCCAGGACTTTAGGTGCCTTTCCGGAGTCGTATTATAAGAAAATAGTAGGGGTCAAGTCCTGCTTAACTTACCAAATGGGCAAAAGGAATTCCGCAGTTCTTTACGAACTGCCAGAAACTTATGGTGGGGAATCAGAACGGTACCAGGGATGCTAATTTGCGTTGCAGGGACCGTACAGGTTGTTTTTGGATAAACTGTTACTTACCGGCGTAAAATAAATAAAACTTTTTCAAATAAAAAAGGTGGCCCTCTGTTTATTCATAAATTCATAATCATTTTCCGCACACGTCTGAATGGAATAAAAACAGCCATACCCAGTGAAGGTAATCCGATTTGCCGACGAGCACCGGCGCAAGCATTTTGAATTCTTCCGGAACATGAGCCAACCGCATTTCAATATCTGCGCCCGGGTGGACATCAGCGCTTTGCTGCCGGCCCTGGAAGAACAGCAACTGCGCTTCACGCCAACCATTGTTTACTGCATTGCCCGCACCGCCAACGGGATCCCGGCCTTCCGGCAACGCATCCGGGGAAGCCAGGTGGTGGAACACGAAAGCACCCACCCGTCTTTTACCGTCCTGACGGAAGCCTCCGACGTTTTCAGCTTCTGTACCGTCCGTTACCAGGAAAACTATCAGGCTTTCGCCAGGGAAACCCTCCGCCGGATGGAGTCTATGCGGCAGCAACCCTCCCTGGAAGATGAAGAAGGGCGCGATGATTTCCTTTACCTCTCTGCCATCCCCTGGATCAGCTTCACCAGCCTGCAGCACGCCATGCATTACGAGCCGGCCGATTCCGTGCCGCGTATCGCCTGGGGGAAATACTACAGAGAAGGAGATAAGGTTTGGCTGCCTTTATCCGTCCAGGCTCACCATGCCCTGGTCGACGGCCGGCATATAGGCCAATATTTTGAAAATATACAGGCTTTGCTGTCTTCCCCCCAGGTTTTTATGTAAAAAGCACACTTTTTTTGCGCAAAGTAAAATTTCGCAGAACCCGCAGCGGCAAAAATCCGGTTTGGCGGCGTTCGTTTTTGTCTGTTTTTATTCCGAATCCCCGGCTTCAGACCAATATAATACCATTTGCCGCCCCGGCTCCCGATAATCTTTTATCCTTCTAAACTTTGAAAATCAATTGACTATGAACTATTTTTGCCATAAATTTGCACCTTAGTGTTTTAAATACACTAACTAGTTTGTAAAAATGTTACTCTGATAAATGGAAGGAAGGGCAATATCAAAAACCGAGGATTTGTTCTTCTTTTATCGCATACCATTCATTAGAGAACTAAAAATTAACGACATGCTCAAAAAACAGTACCTCAAAAACAAACCTGCCTGCAAGGTAACCTTCACTTTACCCAAAGAGGCCGCCGCTGGCGCCAGCGAAGTAAAAGTCCTTGGCGATTTTAACGACTGGAGCTGGGAGAACGGCGCGCCGATGAAGGCCGTGAAAAACGAATACACCGCCACCCTGGAACTGGAAACGGGCCGTTCTTACCAGTTCAGGTACACGATGGACCATGGCCGTTGGGAAAACGACTACCAGGCCGACGGCTACGTGCCTAATGAATTCGGCGGAGATAACTCCGTACTGACCTTGGATGCCAGCCCAGCTCCGGAAAAGAAAGCAACATCTGCAAAAAAGGCTGCCGCACCTAAAAAAGCGGCGGCTAAAACCACCAAGGCGCCGGCCAAAAAGGCGGCTGCTCCCCAAAAAGCAGCCCCGGCAGCCGACGACCTGAAAAAGATCGAAGGCATCGGGCCCAAGATCGAAAAACTCTTCAACGAAGCAGGTATCAATACCTTCGACGCACTGGCCAAAGCCACGAAGAAAACCCTCACCGACATCCTGGCCGCTGCCGGCCCCCGCTTCAAAATGCATGACCCCACCACCTGGACGCAACAGGCCAAACTGGCCGCCAAAGGCGAATGGGATAAACTGGCCAAGCTGCAGGATGAACTGAAGGGGGGAAGGAAATAAAGAGTGAAGGAATTTTGCCCGGCCGAGGCACGAGGACAGGGAAGGAATGAATCATTCCTTCGTTCCCTCAATCCTTGCATTCCTTCCAAAGGTCTACCATTTTATAACCATTTAACTTTTAAGTCATGATCAAGAAGCAATTTCTGAAAAGCAAGCCGGTATGCAAAGCCACCTTTACCCTGCCGGTAGAAGCCGCTCCGGCAGCCAGGACGGTTGAAGTCGTCGGCGATTTCAACGACTGGAATACGGAGCAGGCCATCACTATGAAAAAACAAAAGGACGTTTTCAAAGCGGTTGTTGAGCTGGAATCCGGAAAGGAATACCAGTTCCGTTACCTGATCGACGGCCAGGCCTGGGAAAACGACTGGGAAGCCGACGCCTACGTTTCTACTCCTTATGGAGTGGACAACAGCGTTGTGAGCGCCCTGAACTAATATGTCCCTTGAACATTAGCCGGGTTGTTGGTTGTGAGCCGGCCCGATGTGACAGCCGTGCGCCTCAGAATGCGCCCGGACAGGTTCCATCGGGCCGGCGAACAACCGGCAACCTTCCTCCCGAAGCCTCCTGATTTGCCAATACGGCAAGTTTTCCCTTCTGTCTTCCTGCCAGTTCCGCATTCTTCCGCTTTTTTGCCGCCACTCGCAATCGCCCGAATACTCCGGGCCGCAGGTTCCTTTTGCTTCTCCTGAAGTCAGGGCAGTGTCGGGGAGCGATAGCCCGGGGCCTGCGGGGCAATCCCGCCGGGTTTTCACCGCGCTGATCTGTCGTCCTTACAGGACTCCCCCGGCTGCCTGGCTTTATAACCAGGGCCGCCGACTCTGCGAGGCTGGAATTCGCATATTTGAAGATGTGTGTAAACCGTAGCCCAAAAGGGCCGGCCGGGTAAACGTTAGGCGCCTGTCGAGTGCCCGATTCAGCCTGGGTTGCCCCTGAAGCCTGCAGCTTGACGCCTGAAACCGGCCAAGGGTAACAAAAAGGAATCGCGCCCAGGCGCGAACCATTGTGCTTTTTCTGCCCGAAAAAATGTTACTTATATTGACTATTAGGAATAAAAACGTAACTTTGCATAAATTATGTAACATTCCTGAAATGGCCGCATCAACTGACAATTCAAAGTCTCTCGACATCCTGGAAGCCGCCCGGCGGCTGTTCTGGAAACACGGCATCCGGCGTGTTACCGTCGAGGAGATTTGCCGGGAGGCAGGGGCCAGCAAGATGACCTTTTACCGCGCTTTTGCCAACAAGGTAGACCTGGCAAGGGCCATTTTGCAGGAACTGTTTGACGAGTCGATGAAAGAATACCGGGCTATTATGGAACAGGACATTGCGTTTGAAGAAAAGGTCCGGAAGCAATTGCTGCTGAAATCCAAAGGTACCCGGGGGATCAGCGCCGAGCTGGTCCGCGACATATACTCCAATCAGGAGTGGGGCCTGCGGGAATACATGGAACAACGCACCGAAGAAGCCCTCCGGGTGATCATGGAAGACTACCTGGAAGCCCGGAAAAAGGGATGGATCCGGCAGGACTTGCGGCCGGATTTCATCCTCTACATCTTCCACCGCATGCAGGACTGGATAACCGACGAACAATTGTTAACTTCCTATTCCGATACTCAGGAGCTGATCATGGAGATAACCCGTTTCTTTTTTTACGGCATTCTGCCACATGAGCAAAAGGGTGATGAAAGGTAAGCCTGACATATGGGGCCGGTTGTGGATGTTCCTCGTCCTGGCCGCTTTGCGGGCCGGTGCGCAGGATTCTGTCGCTGCTGTTACGGATACCGTGATCTTCAAAGGCCAGCTCATCACCTGGGCCAACATCAACCCCGCCGGCGAGCTGCCGGCCTGGCTGGGCGGCCGTTACCTGCCCCAGCTCAATTATAGCCTAAGCCTTCCGGAAAACCGCCTGGTCGATGTCGAAGCCTCGGCCAACCTGTTTGGCAATATCGGCTTCCGCCCCTTCGACACGGCGGCCACCGGTGGCGACATCCGCCCCTACCGCCTGTGGGCGCGCTACTCTGCCCCCCAGTTCGAATTCCGCCTGGGCCTGCAGAAGATCAATTTCGGCTCCGCCTCCCTGCTGAGGCCCCTGATGTGGTTCGACCAGATCGACCCGCGCGACCCTATACAGTTTACCGACGGGGTTTGGGGCGCTTTGGGGCGCTACTACTTCCTCAACAACGCCAACATCTGGCTGTGGGGGCTGTACGGCAACGACAATCCCAAAGGCTGGGAGTTTGCCGGCACCAGCCGGCGCCAGCCCGAATTCGGAGGCAGGATACAATATCCCATACCTCACGGAGAGGCGGGCTTCTCCTTCCACCGGCGGCAGGCGGACACCCGCGGGCTGAACGGCTCGGTGCCCGCCTTCGAAGCAGCGCCCGAAAACCGCTTCGGGTTAGACCTCAGGCTGGACCTGGTGGTGGGCTGCTGGGTAGAAGCTTCCTGGACTGCCAACCGCCAGCCCCTGAAAGAATTTACCAACCAGGAACTCATCAATGTGGGCGTCGACTATACCTTCGGCGTCGGCAACGGCCTGTACGCCACTTTTGAACAACTGCTGGTGTCGTCCGGAGAAGAAGCCTTTTCCTTTAGCAACACCACCTCCCTGTCCCTGCTGTCGCTTTCCTATCCCATTGGCCTGTTCGACAACCTGGGGGCGATCGTCTATATCGACTGGGCCAACGGAAAAGTGTACAACTTCATCAACTGGACAATCCAATTCGACCGCACCGCCCTCTACGTGATGGGCTACTGGAACCCGAAGGACAACCGGATACCGACACAGAACAGTACGCAGAACCTGTACTCGGGCCCGGGCTTGCAGGTGTTGTTTTTGTTTAATCATTAGGGTTGGGAAATATGTGGAAACGAGTTCGGGGCAGGCTGTACACAGCCCCGGCCACCGCTGTCCAGCGTTAGGCTGGTACCCAGGGCCTGTTCCGGACTCGTTTAGGAAAGTGCAGAGAACGCCAGGCGAGTTGCGATCTGTTGATGATCAAACCTCTGAGCCTCCGCATGAGGGAAAAAAGCTACGGATTATTGTCAGAAATAACTATTTAAAAAAAATACATGGAATCCATTATCCAGATCAAGCGCCTGACTAAGCAATTCCCGGTTGGGACGGGCAAGTTTACCGCCCTTAAAGACATCAGCCTGGAGTTCCGCAAGGGGGAGTTCACCGGCTTCGTGGGGCCGAGCGGCTCGGGCAAGACGACCCTGTTGAACATCATTGGTTCTCTCGATACACCTACGGAGGGGGAAGTGACGGTCCTGGGCCATTCCATCGCTCACCTGACGCATAAGGAGTCGGCCCGGCTGCGCAACGAGCACCTGGGGTTCATCTTTCAGACCTACAACCTCTTCCCGGTGTATACCGTCTACGAGAATGTAGAGTTTGCCCTCCTGCTGCAGCACATGCCGGCGGCCAGGCGCCGCAAGGCCGTGCTGGACGCCCTGGAATGGGTGGGCCTCACCGACAAAATGGACTCCAGGCCGGCACAGCTTTCGGGTGGCGAGGGGCAGCGCGTGGCCATCGCCCGCGCCATGGTGAAGCGGCCCGCCATCCTGCTGGCCGACGAGCCCACCGCCAACCTGGATTCGAAAAACTCCCACCACATCCTGCAGACCATGAAACAACTGAATGAAGAACTGCAGACCACTTTCCTCTTTGCTACCCACGACGAAAAGGTGATGGGCTACCTCCGCCGCATCATCTCGCTGGAGGACGGCCGGGTGGTCAAAGATGAGGAAGTTGTGGTGGATAAAATAACTGAAGGGCGATGATTGGAAATGTCTATTGCTGCGAATTTGAACCGGACGGTGGACGGTGGACGGCGGATCGAACCTCATGTAAAAACATAAAGCCATGTTAGCATTCAAACTGGCATTCAAGAACATCTTCGGCGCCGGCTACCGGACGATCCTCAATATCGCCGTGCTGTCCTTCGCCTTCGTCACCATCATTTTCTACAACGGCGTGATCGACGGATGGAACCAGCAGGCGCGCCGGGATACCATCGAATGGGAGATCGGGCAGGGCCAGCTCTGGCACCCTTCCTACGACCCGCTCGACTATTTTTCCTACCAGGATGCTCACGGCCCCATACCGGAAGCCCTGCAGGCTGAGGTATCCG
Organism: Phaeodactylibacter sp.; assembly: GCA_024102975.1. GTDB lineage: Bacteria > Bacteroidota > Bacteroidia > Chitinophagales > Saprospiraceae > JACJXW01. The sequence continues at coordinate 19,369 of JAGFJD010000050.1, forward strand.
CCGGCCGGCTGGCGCCCATCCTCGTAGCGCAGGCCTCGGCCTTCCCGCAGGGGCGCATGCAGGGGGTGCTGCTGAAAGGCATTCCGCCCGGGCAAAGCATCCTGAAGATCCCAACTGCCGCGCTTGAAGAGCAGGACGGGCAGGTTCCCGCCCTCGTCGGCAAGCGCATGGCGGGGACCATCAAAATGAAGCAGGGCGATCAGCTGCTGATCCGCTGGCGCGACAAGAACGGCACCTTCGACGCACTGGAGGTAACCATCGCCGGAGTATTCGATTGCAACGTGCCCACCATCGACGGCGGGCAGGTGTGGCTGCCGCTGGAGCGCCTGCAGGGCATGCTGGGTATGCCCGGCCAGGCCACCCTGCTGGTGGCGGGCGAAGGGTTTACGCCCTCCGGCACCAACACAGGCTGGGCATTCAAAGACCACGACTACCTGCTGGCCGACCTGAACAAGATCATCCAGTCCAAAAAGGGAGGTTCGGGGGTGATCTACGGGCTGTTGCTCATCATCGCCCTGCTGGCCATCTTCGACACCCAGGTGCTGTCCATCTTCCGGCGGCAGAAAGAGATCGGCACCTACATCGCCCTGGGCATGACCCGCTGGCAGGTAGTGGGCATCTTCACGGTAGAAGGCACCACCTACAGTATCCTGGCCATTCTGCTGGGTGCCCTGTACGGCGGGCCGCTCCTGTGGTACCTGAGCGAGGTGGGCTGGGCTATGCCTGCCGGCAGCCAGGACATGGGCATCTCCATCGCTGAGAAAATCTACCCGGTTTACGGGGCGGGGCTCATCGTTACGACCGTCCTGCTCGTGGTCGTCTCCGCTACCCTCGTGAGCTTCCTGCCCGCCCGGAAAATTGCTAAACTGCGTCCTACAGACGCTTTAAAAGGAAAAATCCAATGATCCGGTTCTTGATAAAAGGAATCCTCAGAGACAAAAACCGGAGCGTGCTTCCGGTGGCCGTCATCTCCATCGGCGTATTTCTCACGGTGTTGTTCAGCGCCTGGTTTAAGGGCATTCTGGGCGACATGATCGACGTCAACGCCAATTTCTCCACCGGCCACGTCAAGGTGATGTCCCGCGCCTATGCCGACAACATCGACCAGATGCCCAACGACCTGGCCCTGCTGGAGGTAAGCCAGCTCATCGACAGCCTCAATGCCGAATTCCCCGCCCTGGAGTGGGTGGAGCGCATCCACTTCGGCGGCCTGCTCGACGTGCCCGGCGAGAACGGAGAGACCCGCGCCCAGGGCATGGCCACCGGGCAGGCCATCGACTTTTTTACCCCCGGCACCAGAGAGCCCGAACGGATGAACATCCCCTCCTCCATCGTACAGGGCAGCCTGCCCGATGAACCCGGGGAAGCCCTGGTCAGCAATGACTTCGCCGAGCGCTTCGGCATCAAGGCCGGCGACCCCATCACGCTCTTTGGCTCCACCATGTACGGCGGCATGGCCTTCGCCAACTTTACAGTGGCGGGCACTGTGCGCTTCGGCATGCGGGCGCTGGACCGGGGCGCCATCCTCATCGACATCGCCGACGCCCAGGCAGCCCTCGACATGGCCGATGCGGCCGGGGAGGTGCTGGGCTTCTTCAGGGACGGCAAGTACCACCGGGAGGAAGCCCTGCAGGTGAAAACGGCATTCAATGCCCGGCACGGGGGGGATGCCGACGAGTTTGCCCCCACCATGATCCGCCTTAATGACCAGAAAGGGCTGGACGAATATCTGGTCATGATGGACTATGTGGCCGGCGCGATGACCTTCATCTTCATCCTGGCCATGTCGATCGTGCTGTGGAATACCGGCCTGCTGGGCGGGCTGAGGCGCTACAACGAGTTCGGTATCCGCCTGGCAATGGGCGAAGAGAAAGGCCACATCTACCGCACCCTGATCATCGAATCGGTGGTGATCGGAATCATCGGCTCGGTGATCGGCACATGCCTTGGCCTGAGCGCCGCCTGGTACCTGCAGGAATACGGCCTCAGCTTCGGCGCCGCCGTACAGGGCGGCGGCATGATGATGCCGGAAGTGTTCCGCGCCGACATCGAACCGGAGGCCTTCTACATCGGCTTCATCCCGGGGCTGGTGTCCATGGCGCTGGGCAATGCCCTGTCGGGGATCGGCATTTATAAGCGCCGGACGGCGGTGTTGTTTAAGGAATTGAGCGTTTAACAATTTTTGATGTGCGATTTTCGATTTTTGATGTCCGATGTTCTTTACACAGGCTGCCATCGGGATGCGACTCCCGGAAGCCATATCAAAAATCATAAATCACATATCGCAAATCATAAATCACAACCATCAATATGAAAAAGGTTATCATCATAATCCTCC
>JAGFJD010000054.1 GCA_024102975.1 Phaeodactylibacter sp.
CCGGCGCCTTCACCGCCTTTGAGCAGCCCGTCGCCGATTTCGATTTCATTGCCGACGAGCTGGACGGCCCCATTGGCGACGTCCGTTTCCTCAACCTTTCCGAAAACGCGACGGATTTTATCTGGGATTTGGGCGACGGTACGATCACAACGGAGTTTGAACCCATGCATGAATACGGCATCAACCGGGATATCCTGGTTCAGCTGATCTCCTCCACCACCAACGAGGGCCGTTTTTTCTGTTCAGATACGATCGCCAAGCCCGTGCAGCCCGAGTGGATCGTCAGTTTTGAAGTGCCGAATGCTTTCTCTCCCGATTACGGGGAACCTGCCGTCCGCGAGTTTGGGGCCGTAGGTTCCGGCGTGGCGGAGTACAGCCTGCGGGTGTATTCGCCATACGGCACGCTGGTTTGGAGCACAGGCGAACTGGAGGAGGGCCATCCCTCTGGCCGTTGGGATGGGCAATACCGCGACAAGGCAGCGCCGCAGGGCGCCTACACCTGGGAGGCCATGGGCCTATTCGTCAGCGGGGAGCGGTTTCATAAGAAGGGGACGGTTACGATATTGCGATGAGTGCAGGAAAGGTTTAAAAGGTGAATGCATAGATATATTGTTGAAAGGAAAAGCACACAATCGAGTATTTTCTGTATATTTCAAAAACCATTACTTCGAGTCCATATGAAACCCACAACATTGACCATCCTGCCGGTGCTTTTTTTCATGCACTTTGGGAAAACTCAAACCGAAACAGTCGTCCAGTTCGGCCACATCGGATACGCCATTTCGGAGATGGACCATGGGTAAAAGGCGAAAACGACTACATCGTGATCCTGCCTTCAGGATATTATACTTCATCCAGGAAAAATTCAAACGCCATTGCCTTCCGGAAAGGAGACAACGTATATCCCTTCGAACAATTCGATTTGCAGTTTAACCGCCCGGATATCCTGCTGGCGACGTTCAACCAGTCGTCCGTAAGACAAAGGCCAGAGGGTGCCATAGACGGAGTAGTTTCCTTCCGTTCGCTCAGGACAATGTCGTGGGGCGAAACAGCCGCCCTGTCCGATATAGAACAAATGAAAAGCTTATTCGCAGGGTTGCGAAAAAGCACCGGCGCAACGATTGTGGCCAGTGCCGGAAGCGTTCAGTACGCCATGGAAGGCCCCGAGTGGAACAACAGCGTTTTTGCCTATGCCTTCCTGAAAGGGATCAGAGAAGGGCAGGCCGACCTCAACTACGACGGCGTTATCACTATTTCGGAGCTGCAGGAATACCTGCCTCGAAAAGTAAGCCAACTGACCAGAGGCGGGCAACTGCCGACTTATCGGTATGAAAACATACAAAATGACTGGCGGATATGGTGAATTGTCAGTTGGCTGGAAGCGGTGCCAGGTGAGCGGGCGGTTTTCTTGGAGCGTTATTTGGAATTGGAGGATTTTTTCCATGGAATGAATGTGTTTTCCTAGAGTTGCTAGAATAAATCCACCAGGAGATGCAGCCATTAGCATACCCATAAGTTTGCATTGCCTGCACTGAAGCAAGAAACCTGCCAAAGGTAGTTTTTTTTCTTGTCGGCCTGGAGGTAACCATTTAATACGCGGTATTTTTAATTGACGAAACCAAACCTTCCCAGTATGGAATATCTAATATTTCATAAGCTTGAATACTAAAATCTCTGTTTAAAGTCTCCTAAGAAAAATGAAAAAAATATTTATTTTTTAACAAAATTGATCTAACTTAAGAGAAAATTCAGGAAGGCTTTCAGAGCAGTTAGCGACGTGCGATCAATAACTGTCAGATTTCCTAGGAGCGCTTTTGGCTTTACCCTTCCCCGACACTTCCCCGACACTTTGTGTACGGGGCAGGCAGTGTGCGGGGTAGACTGTTGAAGAACCGCCTCCCTTCCCGATAGCTATCGGGAAGGCTAAGGTCGGGAATGAATGACGTTTACAGTCATCATCGTGACAACCTTCGGTTCGTCACCGGCCTTCGCCTCGGTTAAAGCCAAAATCGCTAACCTACTAAACCCGACACTTATTAATCTCACGTCGCTTAGTCTCCCCCCCCCTTTGTTTTGAAGAAATTCTTTACCCCCTTTTCATCTTAATTTCACCTTGATTTTTAAAATTTTCAAGAGCCTATCAAATGCTTGAAAATCAAAAGGCCAAATACCATGGATAATTTATCACTTTTCTGCTTTTCTGCGCTTGCTTTTTTTAGCATTTCCTTGTCTGCACAAACCGTAGATTTCCTTTGGGCAAAAAAAATGGGCGGAATATATTATGACGAAGGCCATTCTATCACCGTTGATGCTGACGGAAATGTATATACAACAGGGTGGTTTCGGGGAACTGTTGACTTTGACCCTGGTATGGGAACCTATAATTTAGTGTCCTTTGCTGAAATGGAAGACATTTTTGTTTCCAAGTTGGATGCTTCCGGAAACTTGGTTTGGGCAAAACAATTGGGAGGTGATGGAGCAGACTATGGTTATTCTATTGCTGTTGATGCCGATGGAAATGTTTACACGGTAGGACGCTTTTATGGCACGGCTGACTTCGATCCTGGCCCTGAATCCTATAATCTGACCGGCATGTATAATGAGGTTTTTGTTTCCAAGTTGGATGCTTCCGGAAATTTCCTCTGGGCAAAGCAATTGGGCGGTGATGGTGATGATATTGGCCGCTCTATTGCTATTGATGCCGACGGAAATGTATATACAACAGGATGGTTTCGTGGTACGGCCGACTTTGATCCAGGCCCAGGCATTTATACATTAATATCCACTAATGAAGTGGAGGATATTTTTATTTCGAAACTGGATGCTTCCGGAGATTTCGTTTGGGCAAAACAATTAGGTGGCCCTCATGATGACCTTGGTTATTCTATAGCTGTTGATGCCGATGGAAATGTTTATACAGCAGGGCGCTTTGACAACACAGCGGACTTTGATCCAGGTATTGGAACTTATTATTTGAATGGCACATCTGGCGACGCTTTCGTTTCCAAGTTGAATGCTTCCGGAGATTTCCTTTGGGCAAAACAATTGGGTGGCCCCAATAATGATGTTGCATCTTCTATCACCGTTGATACTGATGGAAACTTATATATCACAGGTTGGTTTGATGGAACAGCCGACTTTGACCCCGGCCCGGGAACTTATATCTTGACATCCAATGTCATTACTGATGTTTTCGTTTCCAAATTGAACGCCTCTGGAGAATTTGTCTGGGCAAAGCAACTGGGCGGTGAAGGTTACGATTATGGTTACTCCATTTCGGTGGATATCGATAAAAATGTTTATATAACGGGGTCATTTCAAGGCACAACTGACTTTGACCCGGGGCCTGGAATTTATGGCCTGACCTCCTTCGGAAACATGGATGATATTTTTGTTTCTAAGCTTGGCGCATCTGGAAACTTTCTGTGGGCAAAGCAAATGGGGGGAATGAGCCAGGATTGGGGCTTCTCAATCGCTGTGGACGCAGATAAGAATGTATATACAACAGGATTGTTTCGGAATACTGCAGATTTTGACCCCGGCCCTGGAACATATAATCTGACAGCTACAATTTGGGATGTTACCGCGACTTGGGATGTTTTTGTAGTGAAGTTGGGCCAGGCCTATTTGCCGCCAACTGATACGGATGGCGACGGTGTTTTTGACAGTGCAGATAACTGTCCGGAAGAGGCAAACCCTGATCAGTATGACCTTGACCTGGACGGCATCGGCGATGCCTGTGACCCACTGTTATATATTGATGAGGTGGTCGATGGCCTGATTAGCTTCATTGAAAATGCAGGGTTAAGCTCCAGTATAACGAGCGCATTGACCAGCAGGTTAAGCCTCATTGCCAGCAAGTATTGCAACGGCCATAGCGACAACATCATTATCAGGAGCATAAATAGACTCATTAGCTATGTTGAATATCAAAGTGGGAATACGATACCTACAGATGAGGCAAACTACATCGTTGTACAACTGCATGCTTTGATCGCTGCCATTAATGCCGGTTCAGCGGATTGCTCAGGGAGCGCCGTTTTGAGAACATACTCTACTGTAACTATTGAGAAAGCTTCCGCTAGTTTTCATCTTGAACTTTTTCCCAACCCTGCTGATGGCGAGCTTATTATTAAAGTGACTGGTTTGGATATCGATGCCCAGTTGGACATCTACGACTATCTGGGAAGGCCAGTATGGAAAGCAGTTCTGGAAGAAGGGCAAACCAGCTTTCAAATATCATTGGATGAGAGGCACTATGCCAGCGGCATATACCTGGTTCGCCTTTCTGCCCGGGGAAAGACAGCAATAAAAAGGTTGGTAGTTGCCCGGTGAATCGGATTTTTGGAAAGCAGGAGAACATGTGGTGGCCGCTGGACAATATTCAGGGTCGATATAGCGGCTATCATGTTCTGATTTTTTCCAACCTTTTGGGGCTGTATTCTCCACAGGACGGGAGGTTTGCCGAATGGGCGCCCACCATTCAGGGAAACGGAGTATTTTGAAATAATACTCATGCTGTCCCTCCCCGAAACAAAACCTCCCCTCCCTACGTAAAATTACTACCAAATTCCCTATTATTGCTCGGAACGAAAACCCTATTCTCCAACACCATAAATCGACGCTCCGCATCCACCCATGGCTACAGGAAACCACGAACAAAACCACCTGATCACCAGCTTCCTGCAGGAAGGGCGCAGGCATAAGCTCGTCATTACCGGTTCTCTGGAGGAACTGGGGGTAGAAGCCATCGATGTCGGCTTCGAGCTGGCCCGGGCACTGGAGGGGAAGGAAAACTCCCGGCGCCTCCCCTCCATTGCCGAAGAAGCGCTGAAAGGCATACTGGATCAGCATGTCCAGGTGAGCGGCCCGTTCGGAAAATACATCGCCCTAACCAACCTGGGGATACTCTTCGAACCGGCATTGCACCTGGACGTCCCCGGCCTGCTGAAGCGCTATGCTCAGAACAATGCCCTGTTCGTCGAGTGGGCGGGAGAAAGGGAGGAAGGGCGCCTTTACTTTTTGAGCAGGGAAAAGGGCAAGGCCGTTTCCCTTGAAGGCGTCAGCCATTTAAATCTCTGAAATCCGGCAAGATGAAATACCAGGAACTGATACAATTCGAACCGATCAATGAGGTCGTCAAGTTTAGCAGGACGGGAGAGGCGGCCTACCAGAAAGACCTTATCCGGACCTTCGTTTTCTCCAGGGCGTACCGCGAAGCCCTCATTCCGGTCATCAGCAAAAACCTGGACTATTCCCGTCAGGGGGAGAAATTCGGCATACAGGTCGTCGGTAACTATGGCACCGGTAAGAGCCACCTGATGTCCCTGGTGTCGCTGATCGCCGAGGACGCCTCCCTGCTGGGCCTGGTGGAAAGCGAGCAGCCCCGGGAAGAACTGGCCAACATTGCCGGTAAGTTCAAAGTCCTGCGGTTTGAGCTGGGCAATACGCAGAGCCTTTGGGAGGTCATGACGTACAAGCTGGAAACCTGGCTGGCGGATAACGGGGTAGAGTTTGAATTTGCTCCCCATGAAAAGAAGTCCTTCGGAGAACAGCTCCAGCAGATGATGGCGGAATTCGAAGAGCAGTACCCCGACAAAGGCCTGCTGGTGGTCATCGATGAGATGCTGGCCTACCTGAAAAGCCGGAGCGAGGCCACCAAGCTGAATGAAGACCTGATGGTGCTGCAGGCCCTGGGGCAGTCCTGCGATAACACCAAGTTTCGCATCATCTTCGGCGTGCAGGAGCTGATCTACCAGTCGGCCGAGTTCCAGTTCGCTTCCGAGACCCTGCAAAAAGTGGGCGACCGCTTCCGGGACCTCACCATCACCAAGGAAGACGTTTCCTATGTGGTCAAGAACCGGCTGCTGAAAAAAGATGAGCACCAGAAAGCAAAGATAAGAAAGCACCTACAGCAGTTCGTGCACCTCTTCTCCGATATGCACTCCCGCCTGGAAGAATACGTGGAGCTCTTCCCCGTCCACCCGTCCTACTTTGAAAACTTCCAGAAAATCCGCAAAGGGAAGAGCCAGCGGGAGATCCTGAAGACCCTCTCCGCCCACTTCGAGAAGATCATGGGACAAGAGGCGCCCACCGACAACCCCGGCCTGATCACCTACGACGACTACTGGGTGGACATCCACAACAGCCCCGACCTGATGTCGGACCCCGACATCCGCAAGGT
>JAGFJD010000092.1 GCA_024102975.1 Phaeodactylibacter sp.
GCCCGATGCCGTACAGCAGCAGTTTTTCGTTATCCACTGCCTGCATCTCGTCGCTGGGATGGAAAAAGCGGAGGTAGCCGTAAAGGCGGGCGAAGGCGGAGAGGTTGTCGACCTGCTGGTGAAGGGGCGTTGCTCCAGCCTGGCTTTGAACCTGGAGAGTTGCCGGAAATGTAAAGAGAACGGTTAGTAAAAAGTATTTTGCCATAGGAAGTAGTAAGTTGAAAATTAGACTAAGAACTGGTTTAAACCAGTTCAAACTATTCATCATCGGAAAAACGCGTTTTCTGCCGTTGGATTCGTTAGTGCTGATCAGTGGATGATCGTTTTGGCTATGGCTTAGGGCGTCCGTTTTCGGCTTTTATAGGTAGCAGGCACACTCTGTGTCCAAAACCATTTTGTCCAGTAGTGTGGGTCGCAGGCTTCCGAGAACCTGGTAAGCAATCCTTGTCCGGTTACCGATTCAGCCACATTTCCCCTGCATTTCTATCATCCTATTCCCCTGCATTTCCATCGCATTTCCATCACATTTCCATCACATTTCCACGTATCCCTATCTTCCCTTCGCCACCCGCACCACCTCCTTCACCCCTTTCTCATAAGGCGTGATTTCAAAATCGCTGAACCGCTCTTCGAATTTGCTGCTGTCGAAGAAATAATCCCGGTCGTACTGATAGGCCATTTCCGCCAGTTCCCGCATAATGGGCACGAACAGGCCGATGAGCCGGACCAGCCAGGTAGGCAGGGCCTGGTAGCGGGGTTTCATATTCAGTTCGCGGGCGAACAAGTCGATCCACTGTTTGCCGGCGAGTTGTTCGTGGCTGGTCGGCAGGTGCCAGGATTGGTTATAGGCGTCCGGGGTGTTGCCGAGCAGGGCGGTGGCCTGGCCGGCGTCGGGGGTATAGGTGAAAGAATGGTTCTTGTCGAGTCGGGCGAACCACTGCCCTTTCTTGCCCTGGAGCATATTTTTCAGCGCCATTTCCTGCAGGACGCTGGACTGCACCCCCGGCCCGTAAAAGTCGGCAGCGCGGGCGATGAGGGCCTTCAGGTTGCCGGCCTCCACTTCGTCCATGATCATATGGACGAGCTGCTCCCGGATGCGGCCCTTTTTGCTCACCGGGCGGAAAGGCGTCTCTTCCGTCATCCGGCCCATATAGGCCGGGTCGTACATGTAGACGTTGTCGAAGAACACCAGCCGGGCGCCGTGGGTTTTGCAGGCACTGATCACGTTGCGCATGAGGGTAGGCCAGTGCCGGCGCCATGCCTTGATGTCATAGGGCAGGCCGACGATGAGGTAAACAATCTCCGAACCCTCCACTGCTTTGTCGACCTGCTCCGGGACCGTCAGGTCGGCGGCCAGAAGCTGGTCCGTTTCGTTGACCTTCTCCGGGTGGCGGCTGACGAGGCGGATGTCATTGGTGTACGCTTTCAGTGCCTTGGCCAGTGGGCCTCCGATGGCGCCGCCGGCACCTAAAATGGTCTGCATCTGTTCAGTTTTTCAGTTCGTTAATGCTTTGTATGTCTTTTTTGAAACGTTCAGTCAGGTCGTGCACGAAGCCTTCGATCACCCCTTTTTCGTTGCGGTCGATGCCGGCACTGGCACGGGCTACTTCCTCCAGGATTTCGATGAGGAACTGGTACTCGGGGTCCGGCCCGTTCTCCCGGCAGCGGTCGATGATCTTGAGGTACAGGTCTTCCGGGTCGTTCCGGTGGGTGCGCTCGTAGTCGAACGACCACTTGATCTGGCGGGCCCGGGGGTGGCCCTTCAGGATCTTCTCCAGGGATTCCACCTCTTCGGGCTGAATGAGGCCGTCGGCTTTGGCAACCAGGTAGAGCAGCTCGCCGAAGGCGTCGTAAATCCTTTCTTTTGGCGTCATAGTGGTTCGGGTTTTTGAGATCGGCTTGGCGCCGAAGGTCAAGATAAGAAATAATGGGGAAATGGGAAGTTGGAAGGGGGAAGTCGGAAATGGGAAGTTGGAAGTCGGAAGGGGGAAGGGGGAAGTCGGAAGTCGGAAGGGGGAAGTCGGAAATGGGAAGTCGGAAGTCGGAAGGGGGAAGTCGGAAATGGGAAGTCGGAAGTCGGAAGGGGGAAGTCGGAAATGGGAAGTTGGAAGGCGGAAGTCCTGATGCATTGACGACAAATGCCAACGACAGGGGCCTGCCGGCAAAAAATTGCATAAAATTATTTCTATGCAAAATAATTTTTTATTTTTAGCCGTCTTTTCCAAACCTGCTGTGAGTAAACCAGGCCCGCTTCGGGCCGCCTGCCCGGCTTCTGTCCCTTATCCCGGAAGGGAAACAAACACTATTCACCGTAAAAGCAAACACCTTTGGCACTGTGGCACCCACAGAACAGAAGGCATATTGTTTCTATACGCTATAGCCAAAAAAGAACAAATAAAACCAGATTATCCAACACCCTCAATTTTGACTTTCATGAAAGTATGTAAACACCTCGTACTCTGCCTGCTGATCCTCGCCGGCTTGAACACCGAAGGCTATGCCCAGGTCCGCAACTGCGGCACCATGGATTACCTCCAGCAACAAATACAGGACAACCCGGCGCGGGAACAGCGCCTGCGGGCCATCGAACGGCACGCCGAGCGCGTGCAACACCAGCACCTGCGCGCCGTAGAGGGCACCATCACCATACCGGTGGTCGTCCATATCGTCTACAAGAACAGCGCCGAGAACATCAGCGACGCCCAGGTGCAGTCGCAGATCGACGTGCTGAACGAGGACTTCCGGCGCCTCAATGCCGACGCGGCCAATACGCCTTCCGTTTTCCAGGGCGTAGCGGCGGATGCCGAGATCGAGTTCTGCCTCGCCACTGTCGACCCTAACGGCAACGCCACCACCGGCATCACCCGGACGGCCTCCACCCGCACCTCCTCCTTCGGCACCAACGACGCCGTCAAGTTCGCCTCTTCGGGCGGCAAGGACGCCTGGCCTGCCGGCGACTACCTCAACTTCTGGGTCTGCGACATCGGCGGCGGCATCCTCGGCTACGCCCAGTTCCCCGGTGGCCCCGCCGCTACCGACGGGGTGGTCAACGATTACCGCTACACCGGCCGGTTTGGCACTGCCCAGGCACCCTTCAACCTGGGCCGCACCGCCACCCACGAGGTCGGCCACTGGCTCAACCTGCGCCACATCTGGGGCGACGGCAACTGCAACGCCGACGACTTCGTCGGCGATACCCCCACCGCCGGCGGCCCCAACTATACCGGATCGCCATGCTCCTTCCCCGGGCCCAACAGCTGCAACGACGGGGCCGGCGACCAGCCCGACATGTTCCAGAACTACATGGACTACTCCGACGACGGCTGCATGAACCTCTACACCCAGGGCCAGAAAACCCGCATGCGCGCCCTCTTCGAACCGGGCGGCGCCCGCGCCAGCCTGCTCAGCTCCAACGGCTGCGGCCAGGGCACGCCGCCCACCTGCAGCGACGGCATCCAGAACGGGGACGAAACCGGCGTCGACTGCGGCGGATCCACCTGCGCTCCCTGCCCCTGCAACGCCAACGCCCTCACCCTGACCATCACGCTGGACAATTATCCGGAAGAAACCAGTTGGGAAGTCAGAGATGCCGGCAACACAGTGGTGTCCTCGGGCGGCACTTATGGTTCCCAGCCGGATGGCTCGACGGTCGTTGAGAACATAAACCTCGCCGACGGCGACTACACTTTCACCATCTTCGACTCCTACGGCGACGGCATCTGCTGCGCCTACGGCAGCGGATCCTATACCCTGAGCGACGGAACCAATACCATCGCCTCCGGCGGCGCCTTTGGCTCTTCGGAAAGCACCCAGTTCTGTACCGGCGGCGGGGGCGGCCCCACCTGCGACGACGGCATTCAGAACGGCGGCGAAACCGGCGTGGACTGTGGCGGCCCGGATTGCCCGGCCTGCCCCACCTGCAGCGACGGCGTACAGAACGGCAATGAAACCGGCGTGGACTGCGGCGGCCCAGATTGCCCGGCCTGCGCTACCTGTAGCGATGGCGTACAGAACGGCAATGAAACTGGCGTAGATTGCGGCGGCCCCGACTGCCCCGCCTGCGCTACCTGTACCGACGGCATCCAGAACGGCGACGAAACCGGCGTGGATTGCGGCGGCTCCTGCCCGCCCTGTAGCGGCGGCTGCCAGGAAAACGGCGCTACCCTAACCATCGTGCTGGACAATTATCCCGAAGAAACGAGCTGGGAAGTCCGGGATGCCGGCAACAACATAGTGGCTTCCGGCGGCACTTATGGCGCTAATCCAGACGGCTCTACCGTGGTGGAAGAGCTCTGCCTGCCGGATGGCTGTTACGACTTTATCATCTACGATTCTTACGGCGACGGCATCTGCTGCGCTTACGGCTCCGGCTCGTATTCGCTGACGGATGATTCCGATGGCAGCACGCTCGCTTCCGGCGGTTCCTTCGGCTCTTCCGAAACTACCAACTTCTGCGTCGGCGGCGCTACCGGGCCCACCTGTACCGACGGCATCCAGAACGGCGATGAAACCGGCGTCGACTGCGGCGGTTCCTGCCCGCCCTGTGGCGGTGGCGGCTGCTCCTATGTCGCCATCGATTTCAACGACTTTGAAACCACCTGGGGCATCTGGAACGACGGCGGGTCGGACGCCGGCGTGTACAGCACCTCGTATGCCTACAGTGGTTCGAACGCCGTGCGGCTTCGGGACAATTCTTCCTCCTCCGTCATCACCACCGACAACCTCAACCTGAGCGGCTACGAGGAGCTGACGGTGAGCTTCACCTACGTGCCGGTCAGCATGGACAACTCCAATGAGGACTTCTGGCTGCAGGTGTCTACCAACGGAGGGTCAAGCTATACCACCGTTGAAGAATGGAACCTCAACGACGAGTTCGTTAACAACGTCCGGTATTTCGAGTCGGTCGTCATCCCCGGCGCCTTCTCCCCGAATACCCGCCTGCGGTTCCGCTGTGACGCCTCCGGCAATTCGGACTATGTTTACATCGACGACATCGAGATTCAGGGGTGTGCGGGCAGCGCCCGCCTGGCCGGCGGCGTGCCCGTCTTCACCGAAGAAAAGGAAGAAGCGGCAACCAACCACCAGCGGGAAGAGGCGGCGCCGGCGTATATGAAGCTGCTGCCCAACCCGGTGCGGGAAGAACTGACCGTTATTTTCCACCAGGAACAAGCCGGACCGGTTCAATTGCTGGTGACGAACCTGGCCGGCCAGCGCCTTTACCGGCAGGCGATGACTGTCGATAGCGGCCGGCAGGAGGCCCGGATCGACGCAGGCGGCCTGGCGCCCGGCGTGTATGTCATTCACCTGCTTAGCGGAGAGCAGGTATTGACGAAGAAGTTTGTGGTGGCGAGATAAACCGGCGTTTCGCAAAAAAAGAACGGCAAGGCAGCATCCGGCTGCTTTGCCGTTCTTTTTTTCAGGTGGCCCGTAATGAAAGGAGATAAAAGCAGGTTATGGCTCCCCTCATCTGCCACCGGGATGAAGAACAGCAAACGGCTGTTCTCCACGCCAGTAAACGCTTACCCTGCGGGGTAGAAAAACTGTTCGCGGACGATCTTGCCGCCGTTCACTTCATAGACGCAAATCTCGGTCATGGCTTCCCGTATTCCCCTCTGCTTGTCGGTGGCGTCCATATACATGGTTACGGCGAAGTGGTTGCCGCCCACGAGAGGGTCGGAGACTTTCATGTCGTGTACCTCCATCGTGTTGGCAAAGTACTCGCTCTTGCCTTTGACCGCTTCCAGCCCTTTGGCTTCCCGGGGTTCCCCGGCGGCCTCGACGCTGACGATGTCGTCGTGGTACAATTCTTCAATGGCTTGTTGGTTCTGGCCTTGGCGGCAAAGATTTACCAGTCGGTTGGCGATTTCCTGAGTAGTCATAAAATTAAGGATTTAAGGATTAAAAAGTGTAAATTGACGATGTCAAAGATACGGAGAAAACGAAGGCTGGTAAACTTTTTGTTTAAAAAAAATTGTTTTGTTTGTCCGGAAAACTGCATGAGATGGAACCGGAAAGCTTGTTTAAATATCTGCTCCTGTTGGGCATTTTACACTTTGGCGGTTGCGGCCGCCCGGCGCCCTCCGGAGCGGAGGCTGCCCCCACCCGGGAGAGCCTGCACCAGGCCCTTGACGCCTTCAACGCCGCCTATGCCCGCGCCGACGTCGCCGCCCTGGATAAAATGCTGGCCTCGGGTTATTTGCACACCAATGGCGCCAGCCCGCCTTTAGGCAAAGACAGCTGGCTGAACTACGTGTCGGGCCGGCGGAAGGCGCTCGATGCCGGCGATCTGGTCATCGACAGTTACACCTTGCTGGATCTTCAGGTGCGGCTTCACGGCCGGGCTGCCGCCGTGGCCGGCAAGGTGCGCGTCAACGGACTGGACCGGGACGGCCCCTTCGAGCACGCGTTCCGGGTGACCCAGCTGTGGATATTCGAAGATGCCGGCTGGAAGCGGGCGGCGTTTCACGATGGGCGGGTGAAATGAATACTGGTTCATGGGTTCACTGGTTCATGGGGTCATGCAACCCTGCAACCATGAGGCTGCTCCGGAAAGTCAGGATGGGAATCCCGTCATTGAAAATGAAAAACTTTATTTTGAAACGCACCCCCGAATCGAAGGAAGTGCCCCCCGCTGGCGACTACGAGTTGTACATAAGGGGCCGGAGAATAATAAGTTCCTCATTTCAGATGAGCTATTTTTTCACCAGACAAGGCGTGGGGAGGGAACATAGCCTAGCTACGTGACCGATCCCACAACGCAGTATGGTGGAAAAAGAGCCATATCAAATGGGGAAGTTATTCTTCTCCGGGCCCTAAGTCTTTCCTACTGGGCTTTCGGCCGAAAATGCCTGGCTTTGCCTCAATCCTAAAGGATGGCCAGGCATTTTCGCCCTTTGCTCCCTTCAGGGTTTGGGGCAAACAAAGGGTGAAAATGCCGGGTATGGGCAGAAATATAGCTTATAAAAGATGTGTACAACTCGTAGCCGC
>JAGFJD010000102.1 GCA_024102975.1 Phaeodactylibacter sp.
GGAGCGCGCTGGGCTGCGATTCTACCGTATACATCAACATCGCGCCCAAAGTGTCCGCCAGCCTGGAGGAACAACTCTGCGCCGGGCAGGGCGTCACCGTGAACGGAACCCGGTACGACGAGGACAATCCCGCCGGGACGGAGGTGATCGCCGCCGGCGCCCAGGATGGCTGCGATTCGGTAGTGTATATCAACCTGTCTTTTTATCCCCGGCAAAGCTCCTCAGTGGAGGTGACCATCAACGAAGGAGAAACATTTTCCCTGGGCGGCCAGTCTTTTGCCGCCAGTGGCAACTACGAACTGGTCTTTTACGATCAGAACGGCTGCGACAGCCTGGTTTCCCTGCGGGTAAACATAAAAACGCAAACTGCCGTGCTGACGGATTCGATTGTGGTCGGGCAATCCGAAACCCTCTGCCTGGACACGGCCATCTTCCAGTCGGTGGCCAGCTTTGCCAATAATTGCCCTGATCCGGATGCCGGGACAAACTGGGTTTTGTCTGGCACCGGCGCCTGCCTGGAATACGAGGGCCTGTCGCCGGGCGTAGATACCGCCTGCCTGGCCCTTTGCGACGAGGCCGGCTTTTGCGATACGACTATCCTGATCGTCAGCGTATTCGACGATACGCTGGATGATGTCTGGCCCGGTGACGTCAACAACGACGGCAAAGTCAACCAGGTCGACCACTGGGCCGTCGGTCTGGGCTACGGCCTCAGCGGCCCGGTGCGCCCCAATGCCAGCAACGCCTGGCAGGGGCAACCTATGTCCGACTGGAACGGAACCATTACCTTTATCTACGAGTTCAACCGCAAGTTTGCCGACTGCAACGGCGACGGTCGGATCAACTCCAGTGATACCTACGCCATCTATACCAACTGGGGGCTTACGCATCCCCTGCGCCCTGCGGCCTTTGAATTTCCGGAGATGTCAATCCCGCACGCCCTGGAGGCCACGGCCCGCAACGGCTCATTTGCCGAGCTGGCCCTGTACCTGGGAGAGCCGGCAGCCCCTTTGCCGGATGCCTACGGCCTGGCTTTCGAAGTCGGTTTTGATCCTGCATCTGTGGGAAGCCTTCAGTTTTCCGGAGCACAAAGCTGGCTGGGAACGGAAGGAGAAGATATGATGGTGCTGACAAAAGTGCTGCCCGGCGCGGGCATAGCTTACGTCTCTATGGCCCGGACCGACCACCGGCCGCAGCCGGGGGGCGGACAGGTGGGCACCCTTCGCCTCTTTTGCCCGGGCAATGATTGCGGAGCGGTAAGGGTTCGTAACGTACAGTACCTGCAGGCCGGCGGCGATGCCTATAGCCTCCGGGGAGAAGCCGCCTGGCAGGCCGGCACCCTAAGCGCCGTTTCCGGTGGGGTAGACAACCTGGTGGAACTGTTCCCCAACCCCGCCCGGGAATCATTCCGGGTGGGCCTGCCTGCTGCCGGCCTGGGCCGGTTGTTCGGAACGAACGGGCAACTGGCCTGGTCGGGCAACCTGCCCCAGGGGCATAGCGAAGTTTCCGTAAAAGGTTTGCAGCCGGGCGTTTATGTATTGAAAGTTCAACTGCCGGAAGGCATTGTTGCTAAAAAAGTAGTAGTGGTATTGGATGGGAATTAGTTTTTTACTGATTGTAACGGATTGCGTAGCTGCCCCTTGGCAATCATCCAGGCCAGGCATTGGAAGCTTACCACTAGACATTTTTCTGGACACAGAGTACGCCGACCTGCCTGCCGCGAGGTGCGGCCTTGCAGGCAGGGAAGGCACAGAGCCGCACAGAGACCTGATTATCAATGGAAAAAACTCCGTGTACTCTGTGTTGGCTTCCGTGTACTCTGTGTCCAAAAAACATTTTGTCCGGTGGTGTGCTCAGGTACAAGACGCCGTCGTCGATCTGGCCTGAGATTACGCTGTTTCCGGGGTCGCCTTCCAGCAAAAAGCCGGACTCCCAACCGGGGTGCCACGTCAGGCCGTCGGCCGTCAACCGTCCGCCGGGGTTGGGGTCTACATATCGAACACCGGTTAACTTAATGGGAATGTGCCACGCGCCACCTGGAAAACGGAGAAGAATTTTAAAGAATCCATAAAGATGAATCGCGGCGGGCATTATTCGAGCCAATTCCTTTTTGAGAATTCATTAGTTTTGTATTTTGAGGGAAAAAAGCCGAGGTGCGGAACAAATGCATTATGGACATTCTGACGCTTGAACTACGAGTGGAGAACCGGTATACTGAAATTGAGCGCGTGAACAGCGAATTCAATGAATTTTCCCGCAAAAACGGCTTTCCTGATCCTGTCAGAAGAAAGTTTAACACCGTCTTCGACGAGTTGCTGAACAACATCATTTCCTATGCTTTCCGGGATGAGGGCATTCACATCATTAAAATTCAGGTCACTTACAAGGCCCCTTCCATAACCGTCGAGATCACTGATGATGGCATTCCGTTCAATCTTTTTGAAGTAGCGCCTCCGGATCCCCACCTGAATCTCGCCGAAAGGCCGGTCGGGGGGCTGGGCATACATCTGGTGCGCAACATGATGGACGACTATTTTTATGAACGGATTGGCCACAGGAACAAAACTACTTTAATCAAACACATTGGGCAGTAATAAGCAAATGTATATTCAATGGACATTCAAATCCACGAAAAAGAGGGGGTGAAGATCATGCGAATCCGCGGAAGTTTGGATACCAATACCTCTTCTGAAGCGGAAGTGTTGTTCAGGGAGGTTCTTCAGGAAGGGGCAACGCGGTTGCTGCTGGATTTTTCCGAACTCGATTACATCAGCAGTGCCGGCCTGCGGGTATTGCTGACGACTTCCAAACAGCTTCTGGGAAGGGGGCAACTGGGCATATTCAATCCCAACGAACAAATCCGGGAGGTTTTTGAAATGACGGGGCTGATCGGCTTGATATTCAACATCTTTGAATCGGAAGGGCAGGCCATGCAAAATTTCGAAACAGGGCGATGATCAAAACCGTCATCCTCGCAGATAATCTGGTCAACGACTATTGCGGTTTGCAGGAGCGGTATCTGCAAAACAACGTCCATATCGGGCTCATGGAAGCGGAACGCCTTTTTGGCAGGGCGGACGACCCGGAGCCCGGGCCGGTAGCGGCCTTTCTCGCCAGGCAGGAAAAAGAGGCCTCTGCCCTTGTCTTATACCTGAGGGATTACTACGTCCTGGAAACCGGCAACGGAACAGAGCAGCTCGAACGCCTGGGCAACCACTGCGTAAAGGGTTCCACGGGGGAGGAACTCGTCAGGCCCGTCCAGAATCTGGCAGGGCCGGGCCGGGTGATCAACAACCAGGGCCTTTCTTTCCCTTTTGAGGAAATGAGGCAAGCGCTCCTGGGCTTCGCCGGGGTGGACCTCCTGGAATTAAACCCGGCGGCCTTCCGCTCATCCGATCTCCGGTTCTTGCTCATCGGGTTCCATACGGAGCGGAGGATTTTTTCAATAGCCAGCATCCTGCGCAATTTGTTCGGCTTCCGGCATGTAGCGGTCTTTTCGCACTTCCTGGCCAGCGCCAACAAGGAGGCCCACTTTTCGGCACTCCAGTTCCAGTTTCCGGATCACCTCATCCAGGTGCTGAACAGCACGGCCGCATTGTCCGAATACATGGGGCAGGATTTGGCTTACCTCAGCCGGTTTGCCCTGCGATCCGTCCATATCGAGCCGGAGGAAATCCGCAACCGCCTGAACGCGTTTCAAAAGAATATCATCGAGTTCATTTGCATGCACTGGACGGAGGCCCGGCTGAAGGTAATGGGCATGGGCTACAGCGGAAGCGCCCTTTTTCTGGCCAACGGCAAACAGGGGAATTCCAGGACCGAGCCCATGGTCATCAAAATCGACAACCACTATCCAATACGGCTGGAAATAAAGGGGTACAACCTGGTCAAAAGCTTCCTGGGAAAACACGTGCCCACTTTGACCTTTCCCGTCAGCTCCGGCAGCTTCTCCGGCGTAGGGATGGAACTGGCTTCCATGGAGGGGTCGCCAATGACCTTGCAGGAATGCCTGGAAAAAGCCGAAAACGATTACGCTCTGGATGATTTTCTCCAGAAACTGGGCCAAATCCTCTCGTTGTTGACTGAACGGATTTACACCAATACCAAACTGGAGCGCTATATCGCCCCCTACCGCCATTTCAAACTCCATTTGGCCCAGCAATCCAGGTGGCTGAAAGCCAATCTGGCCAATATCCGAAAACACAAGGTCAGGGATATTTTCGTTTCAGCCGAGGCAGTGGAAAAATTGTTCGACGCCATCCGGAAGAACAACGACGTGCTGCTCTGTGAAATGTGCATTGCGCATGGCGACCTGAACCTGGCCAATATCATTGCAGACAGCAAAGGCAACCTCTGGACGATCGACTGGACGCACACCGGCCTGCATCCTATCGCAGTCGATTTTGCCAAAATGGAGAACGATGTCAAGTTCGTACTGACGAAAAACCTCGAAGAGCAAGACCTCCCAAAGCTCCAACGCCTGGAAGAGTACCTGCTCAACAACCGCATCCCCGCGCCTGTCAGCGAGCTTCCGGCGGGAATGCAGTTTGTATCCTGGGACCTTCGTTTTAAGAAAATCTACCTGCCCGTAAGAAAACTCCGGTTGGCTTACAGCCACCTGCAGCATGATGAAGAGTGGCTGATGTACAAAATCGCCCTCCTCCGGTATGCCCTGCATACTTTGAGCTTCGACAAAACGCTCCAGCAGGGGGAATGCGGGCCGGTTCAGTTATGGTATGCGTTGGCTTCCGTAGAAATCCTCGTCTTCCTGCTGGTTGGCGACGACTTTCACCTCAAAATCCGGAGCGAACGCCCGGACGATTATCCCGAGCGATACCGCATCCCGATCGATATGGCCAACTGGAAGGTGGAATGCAAGGAGTATACCCCTCCTTATTACGTAGCTCCCGCTGTGCTGAACAACAGCCGGAAGGGCCATCCGCGTGGCGAAACCGATCCCGAGGATGAGTGGGTGTATCCGGACATGATCGACTGGGGCAGGGAATACATCCGCGCTGCCGATGGAAAACCTTTGAACCCCAGCGGCAGGACGGGGATCGCCGGGCGCGGCAGCCTCTGGTTGTGGGGCAGCAATCCGATGCTTTTCCTCTGCCCGGTGCTCTACAATAAAGAAGTCGGCCAGCTCGAATGCCTCGTCAACACAAAAGAGGGAGAATCCGACATTATCTGCATCCACTTCCGGCGGGGAGAAACTTTTGAAGAAGCGCTGAAAAGAGCCCGGGAAAAAATACATATTGATCTGGAATCTTGCTACTTTAAGCAGCTTTTTGAGGGGTATTTTTATGATTGCAGGCAAACCGATCATGCCTGGGTAGAGGCCAGGGCCTTTCTGGCCTTCCTCGAACACGAATGCCCGGAGCAAAGCCTCCGCCCGGAGGACCTGCAGTGGAAGTTGCTCAACCATTCGCTGATCAACGGGCTTCACCCGAGCTATGCCAACTTGTTGAGATCAGCTGTACAGCATCTTTATGACGAAGGAATTCACAGAGACCAATTTATTGTTAACATCATAGAAAAAACCGCTTAATGGAGAAGTATTTACAACTCATCAGGGAAGGGTTGGCAAAGGAAATCGATCCCTGCAAAGACCCGGAAATGCAGGAAGAATGGGCGAGGTTCGGCATTTTCGTCGCCCATCATCTCTACCAGATGATCCGGAAATGGCGCTTCAGGATAGATGCCATCGATGAAGCCGAGAAGGCCGATGGGTCGCCCACGACCGCTCTGGAACTCGAAATGGAACGTTTTGCCAAAAGCGCGCTGGAACGGTTCCATGCCCCGGCGCAGTTCCTCGGGGAGGAATCAGGTGGCGATGCGGATACCAGCGGCTTCCTGTTCGTGATCGACCCTATCGACGGGACGAGGAGTTTTCTCTCCGGCTTTGAGACCTATTCCATTACGCTTTCCGTGCTGAAAAACCGGGTTCCGCTTTTTTCGCTGGTGTGCGTCCCGTCTTCCAGTGATGTGTATTTCAGGATCGGGAGCGGGCAGAGCATGTTGTTCCAGATGCCGACAGGCGGCCAGCCGTTGGAAGTTTACAAAATGCCCTTGTTCCAGCGCTCGGAAGACCAGCCGATACTGGTCAACCTGCACCCCTCTGTCGAATCCCTGCCCTACCTGGAAAGATTGTTCGACCTGTGGTACCAGGGCGATATATCCCTGCTTAAATCGGTGAGCGGTTCGCCCTCGCTCCTGATGGTTGAGGCTGCCAAAACAGGAACCTTTTACGTGAACTCCTGGAAAACCGGGCCCACCCGTCCCTACGACCTGATCCCCGCGCTTCATATCGTCGAAGCTTCCAACTGCCTGGCGCTCCGCCGCGATGGCGAACAGGTGGATGTGTGGAACCATCAGGGGGTGTATATCGTCGGCCCCCGGGGGAAACGGCTGGACATGTTGTTGAAGACTATGCCTTATTTGCATTAAGGGCCTCTTGAAAAACAACTTCACGAATCGTCGCTGCAGCCTGCCCGGCTTTGTCGGTGCTATCCCGAGCCGGGCAGGCTGCAACGGCGAATCTCAAACAGTGAACTTGTTTTTTAATCACTGCTAAGGTACCGGAGGGCAAAAATAGTGAAGTCGTCGTGCTGCGGCGCATTGCCGACGAAGGTTTCCACGGCGGATTCGAGGGAAAGGACGAGGGCTTCCATAGATCGGGGGGCCTCCCGGTTGAGGGTTTCCCGGATGCGTTCCGTTTCGAACATGGCCCGGCCGGCATTCATCGCTTCCGTAATGCCGTCGGTATAGAGGAGGAGGGAGTCGCCGGGTTTCAGCTGCAATTCCGCAACGGGGAACGGGCTTTGGGCCATAATGCCGACGAGGGTGCCCTTGGGCAGGTCCATGAGTTGGTATCCGCTGCCGCCGTGAGCCAGGAAGGGGGGATTGTGCCCTCCATTGGTATAGCGGAGGATGCCGGTGCGAATATTGAGCACCCCTGCGAAGAGGCTGACGAACATCATGTCTTCGTTATTGGCGGCCAGCCAGTCGTTGACGGAAGGCACCACATTCTCAAATCCGGGGTTATTGCTGATGAACAACCGAAGAGAAGTAAATGCCCGCATCATGAATAGTGCTGCGGGCATTCCTTTTCCGGAAACGTCTCCGATGGCGAAATAGATATGTTCGTCATCCAGCACCAGGGCATCGTAGAAATCGCCTCCCACTACGCGGGCCTGATTCATCAGGGCGTAAGCGTCGACCTCCGGCCGGCGGGGAAACAGTCCCTGCCCGTTGGGAACGATATTGGCCTGGATTTTTCCAGCGATCTCCAGCTCTTTTTCCAGGTGTTTGTACTTCAGCTGCTCTTCGACCTTCTTCATCAGGGACTGGTTGGTCCGGTTGAGGCGCAGGGCCATCATGTTCATCAGGTTCCGGACCCCCTGGCGCGTCATGGCAATGTGGTCCCAGAAGGTTTGTTCGGGTATGCAGAGGATTTGGCTGGGCTGGTGGGCCAGGGCCAGGGCTGAGGTCGGGCGGCCCATCATGATCGACATTTCTCCCAGGCATTCGCCTGCCTGAACAGGGATTGGGATTTTCGTGCCGTCCTTTTCCAGGATGATCCGAAGTTCTCCTTCGATCAGCAGGAAAAGGGTGTCGTTGGGCTCTTCGGGATAAATGAGGACCTCTCCGGGCGCCAGGTTCCGGATTTGGCTCAGAGAGAGGATGTGCCGGATTTCTTCCGGCGCGAAATCCTCAAAGAATTGGAAGTTTTTCAGGACTTGGATCAGGAATTCAAGGGCCATGTCATCGTTTCTCTGGAGGCAGTTCAATGGCCTTGGTAGTTCCCTTGGCCAGGTTGGTAATGTCTACGCCCGTAGCATTTTTCAGTTGTTCGATTAAGGTCACTGCGCTATTGGTCAGGTTTTGGATGTAGTTGGGCATGCCGTCTCCGCCATCGCCGCCGTCCAGGATGGTGAGTTTTTCGATATGCAGGTTGTCGGCAATGACCCGGGTGGCCTTGTCGAACAGGTCAGGCAGCATGCGGATCATAAACAGGTCGTGGGCTTGCCCGTCCTGCCATTGCTCCAGCATGAGTTCGACCGCTCTTGCCGTAGCTTTTCCGTCCTCCAGAATCCGGGATGCGTTGCCCTGAGCCTCCATTTCCATAGCTTCCTTTCGCGCTTTGGCCGGAATGATCGTTTCAGCTTCCTGCTTTTTGGCGCTCAGTTGGACGCGCAGGCCTTCCAGCTCCAGCTTCTCTTTGGTGCGCGCGATCTCGCCGGCAATGACGGCCACCTGGCTGGCTTTGTTTTCTTCTCCCTGAAGGGAGAACCGGGTCACCGAGAGTTCGTTTTCCTTTTTGACGATTTCCAGTTCGGAACGGACTTCGGCTTCTCTTCCCAGGCGCTTTTGTTCGGCTGTGACCTGGCGGGCTTCTGCCTCGGCGATCGCTTCGGCTACCCGCGCATCGCGGATCACCTCGGCGTTTCGTTTGCGCCCGATCGCTTCCAGGTGGCCGTGTTCGTCGGTGATGCTCAGGATTTGGAAAGAATCCAGGACGAGGCCCAGGGTTTTCAATTCTGCGCGGGCTTCTTCCAGGGTCGTCCGCATCACTTCGATCCGCTTGGTGTTCGCTGCCTCGGGGCTGTACGATGCCAGGATGCCCCTCAGGTTTCCTTCGATGACCTGCTGGGCGGTTTTATCGATATTGTCTTCCGATTTTCCCAGGAAGCGTTCGATCGCATTTTCCATGCCCTCTTCGGAGCGGCCTGCCAGTTTGATATTGGCCCGGCCTTCTATTTCGACGGGGATCATTCCCTGGCAGAGTACCTTTGCCAGATTGACCTTGATCGTCCGGGTGTTGAGCGAAAGGCGGCTGACGGATTCGATAAAGGGCCACTTGAACCCGCGCCCTCCCCGGAGGATGCGGTAGCCGATTGTCTGGCCGTCGGGCCCTTTGCGTTGGCGCCCGGAAATGATCACAATTTCATTGGGCTTGCAGATGACGACGTTGGACTGGAGGAAAGCTATCAGCAGCAAAACGCCGATGGCACCCAAAAAGAGGGCAATTCCGATGATCTGTGCGCTATCCATATCGATTCAGTTTCTTTAGTACAGGCTATGTTTGCAAATTTATTTAGTACATGCTGCGTTCACTTCTGTATCATGTTGTCAGTCGATCTCGTTTTTAACGGATCACACATTGAAATAAAGGACAAACTCGCTGGGGTGCGGCCGGAGGTTGATGTATTCCAGTTCTTCCTTTCGCTTGATTTTTATCCATTTTTCCAGCAGGTCGGTTGAGAAGACCTTGTCCCGGACGAGGAAATCGTGATCTTGTTCCAGGGCGGCCAGGGCGTCTTCCAATGAAGCCGGGGTGCTTTTCAGGCCGGCGCCTCTTCCGGACGCGACATATTCATAAATGTCTTCATCCACCGGCGGGGGCGGGGCCATTTTCCGGCGAATGCCGTCGATGCCTGCCAGCAGGATGGAAGCAAAAGCCAGGTAGGGGTTGCTGGAGGGGTCCGGCGTGCGGTATTCGATGCGTTTGGCCTTGGGGCTGGTGGCCGAAGCCGGTATCCGGATACAGGCACTGCGGTTGCTTTGGGAGTAGACCAGGTTCATGGGCGCCTCATAGCCCGGGACCAGGCGGCGGTAGGAATTGGTGGTGGGGTTGCAGATCGCGCACAAGGCCGGGGCATGGGCCAGGATGCCTGCGATAAAATGTTCGGCCAGTTCACTCAGGTCGGCATAGCGGTTTTGTTCGAAAAACAGGTTTTTTCCGCCCTTCATCAGGCTCATGTTGACGTGCATGCCGGACCCATTTTCCTGGTGAAGGGGTTTGGGCATGAAGGTCACGGTTTTGTCGTAGCGGTCGACGACATTGCGGACTACGTACTTGTATTTCACGGCCCGGTCGGCCTGCACGGTCAGCGGGCCGAACTTGAATCCGATTTCGGACTGGCCGGCGGCGGCCACTTCATGGTGGTGCAGTTCCGGCTGCAGGCCCACCAGTTTGAGCACCTGCGAAATTTTTGACCGCAGGTTGTTGTACTGGTCGACGGGCGGCGCGGTCATATAGGCCCTTTTGCGGGAAGCGATATTGCCGAGATTTTTGCCCTCCCGTCCGGTGCTCCAGAAAGCCGCTGCGCTGTTGAGGTAGAAGTATCCGAATTGGGTGGACTGGTCGAAGCGGACTTCGTCGAAAATGAAGAATTCGATCTCCGGGCCAAAGTAGGCGGTTTCTGCAATGCCCTGCGCACGAAGCAGCTGCTCCGCCTTTTTGGCTATTCCCCTGGGGTCGGAAGCGTAGGGCGTATTGTTTCTGGGATTGATGATGTCGCAAAAAAACGACAACGCCGGTTCTTCGAAAAAGGGGTCCGTAAAGACAGAAGACGGGTCGGGGCGGAGGATGAGGTCGCTGTCGTTGATCGATTGAAAACCTTTGACGGAAGAGCCGTCAAAAGAGAAGCCCCTGATCAGGTCGCCCTCGTCGATGTGGTCAGCTACGATAACGAGGTGTTGCAGGGTCCCAAAAAGGTCGACGAATTTCAGGTCGAGAAACTGAATCTCTTCGTCTTTGATCCGCTGGAGGACCGACCTGATAGTTGGCATGCTGTTTTTTCCCATAATTGAATCGCTTTAAATAGCGCGGTCACCCCGTTCGCCGGTCCAGATTTTTACTGCATCAATAACGTCGTTAACAAAAATCCTTCCCCCGCCGCCACTGTTCATAGCGCCTCTGGAGATGGCTTCGATCGCATTTTCCACATCGGAATCTTTCACCACCAGTTCCAGGCGCATGCGCTTGAAGAGGGTCACCTTTTGTTCGACCCCCCGAAACGTGCGCTGTTCCGCCCTGGGCGCGGTGCCCAATACCGGCATGACGGTGAAGTGAAACATTTCCGCGCCGGAGAGCGATTCTTTGACGGCCGGCAATTGTTCCTGGCGGATATAGGCAATGATCATTTTCATGATAAACGGCAGGTTATTCAGTCGTGAAAATCTGGAATCCACTGTACGACTCCATTCCGTGTTCTTCGATATCCAGCCCCTTCAGCTCGGTTTCATGAGAAACGCGGAGCCCGAATATGGCATCGATGGCTTTAAAAACGACGAACATGCTGATGGCCGTGAAGCCGAGGCAGGCCATCACCCCCAGGGCCTGAATGCCGAGGGCCCCGAAGCCGCCCCCATACAACAGGCCCTGGAGAGGGGCGCCCAGTGCGGTAGAGCCGAAAACGCCGACGGCCAGGGTGCCAAAAATGCCGCAGATGCCATGTACGGGGAAAGCGCCGACGACATCGTCTACTTTTAACCGGTTCAGCCAGTCGATCCCGAAAACGACGAGAATGCCCGATGCCAGCCCGATGAAAATGGCCGAGCCGCTGTTGACGACGGCACAGGGGGCGGTAATGCCCACCAGGCCGCCCAATACCCCGTTTAAGGCCAGGGAGAGATCCGGCTTGCCGTACCGCATCCAGGAGACGGCCATGGCCGAAAATGCGGCTACCGCCGGGGCAAGCGTCGTATTCAGCGCAATGCGGGCCACGAGTTCCGGGTCGCTGAACCCAAGCGTCGATCCTGCATTGAAGCCGTACCATCCAAACCAGAGAATAAATACGCCGATGGCCACGAGCGGCATGCTATGGCCGGGGATAGCGCGGGGCTGCCCGTCTTTGTCAAACCTCCCAAACCGGGGTTTGAGCAGCCATGCCCCGACAAGGGCGCTCACTCCACCCAGACCGTGCACTACGGTAGAACCGGCAAAATCGTGAAATTTCAAACCCGCCAGCCAGCCTCCTCCCCAAACCCAATGCCCGACTACGGGGTAAATAAAAGCCGAGATGATAAACGAATAGAGCAGGTAGGCAGAAAACTTCATCCGTTCGGCTACTGCCCCGGCCACGATGGTGGCGGATGCCCCTGCGAATACGGCCTGAAACAGCCAGAAAGCTTCAACCGGGACGCCCTCCAGCGGAGACTCCACGCCAAACATAAACCACCCTGCCGTGCCGACGAGAGGCTCATCGCTGCCGTACATGATGGCATACCCAAAAATGAAGTATCCCATCGCCGCAAAACTGAAGTCGATGACATTCTTCATCAAAACGTTGCCCGCATTCTTGGTCCGGACCAATCCCGCCTCCACCATCCCAAATCCTGCCTGCATAAAAAACACCAAAAAAGCGCACAGGAGAATCCACAACGTATCTATTGCATTCATAATCGTTTTGGTTATAAATCTGCATACTGATAAGGGGGATAAAAAGGGTAAGCCGTCCGGCAAGATTCTGGACAAGTGCCTTCCGGCCGCAAGATAATACCTTTCTGAAAATTCTGGATTTTTTTGAAACATGAAATTGGGCAGGCAAGCCAATAATTCTTCAATTTCGCCTTTCGGGCAACGCCCCCGGCACTCCTGGCGGGTAGCGCTAAAATAATATTCGGCGAAATTTCCTCCCTGTAAGCGTTTTTTCATAACCCGGATTTTCCGCCAGGCCTCCGGCACTGACGTGTTGACCGCAGGGAGCAACGGCGAGGTTGCCTGCCAGATAACGGACAATGCCCGGCCATTGAACACTCCTCCTCACACCGCCAGCGTGCCGTTCTTCCGCACGGCCAGGTATTCCCTTTCCAGCTGGGCTTTGTCCACCGGCACGACGCCGACCTTTTCGCAGACCTGACCGCCGGCGAGGTTGGCCAGCATGGCGGCCTCCCGGATGTCCATGCCCATCGACAGGCACAGGCCGGCAATGGCGAAGACCGTGTCGCCCGCACCGCAGACGTCGGCGATGCTACGGGGGTGGGTGGGCAGGATTTCCCCGGCACCGTTTCCATCGAAGAATATGCCCTTTTCGGACAGGGTGATCAGCGTGTATGGGTTGCCCAGCTTTTCGCGGATATGCCTGGCAGCCTTCCGCAGGGACGCCAGCTCGGCTTCTGCCCGGAAAGGCAGCTGGGCCTGTATCTCCTTGAGGTTGGGCTTGAAGAGCGTGGCGTGCTTGTAGGCCCAGAAGTTGTCGAATTTGGGGTCGACGGCGGTAGGGATATCCCGCTTGATGGCCTCCAGCATGATTTCCTGGATCACAGGGTAAGACAGTACGCCCTTGTTGTAATCCTGGAAGAGGATGGCGTGGATTTCCCGGCTGTCCAGGATTTCGCGTATGCCGTCGAGCAGCAGCCCGGCTTCCGGTTTGGAAAGGGGGTGGGTGTCTTCGTTGTCGACGCGGAGCAGGTGCTGGCTGGCGGCAATGATGCGGGTCTTGACGGTTGTTATTCTTTCCTTGGAGCGGGCCAGGCCTTTTCCGGACAGGCGGTGGCCGGAAAGGAGGGCCGCCAGTTGGTCGCCGTCCTCGTCTGCTCCGGCAACGGAGCAGAGGTACGGGGTGGCGCCCAGGGCCTGCAGGTTGAGGGCTACGTTGCCCGCCCCGCCCAGGCGGTGGTCCCTGCCCTGCAGGTGGACGACCGGCACCGGCGCTTCCGGCGAAATGCGGTTGACTTTTCCGGTGAGGTAACGGTCGATCATCACATCTCCGACGATCAGGATGTTCTGGTGCTGGAAGGCGTCAAAGGCTTGCGTCATTTTTTTTATATTGAATAGAGATAGTTGATCGAGGGTAAAGGTAAAAAAAGTAAAGGTCAAAATTTTCCCCGCTTTTTTGCTTTTGGTATGAATGCTTGAATGTGTGCTGGGTTTACGCTGCCCTTCCATAACAATCACCCCACATTGCCTCGGCTGGAACTAATAACAACTCAATAACGCTTCCTTCTCCCCACCAAACTCCGAATAAACACCGTAACCTTTTCACTGGCCCCGCTGTTTTGCAACACGTACGCCCGCGCTTTTCGGGAAGCCTCCTGCCAGGCCTCCTCGCGACCCAGTTCGGTGAACTTTTCCCGCAGTTCCTCCCGCCCGTTGACGCTGAATCCGCCGCCGGACTGCACAAGGTACCGCGCTTCTTCGAATTTCTGGTATTTAGGCCCGAAAATCACCGGCAGCCCGAAGGCGATAGGCTCCAGGGTGTTGTGCAGCCCCGAGCCAAAGGCGCCGCCGATGTAGGCGATCCGGCCGTACTGGTACAGGGCGGAGAGCAGGCCGATATTGTCGATCACCAGTATGCGGGTTTCCGCCTCCTTTTCTCCCTCCGAGTACCGCTGCCAGGGCAGTTCCAGCCGCCCGATGATCTGCCGGATGTGCCCTTCGTCAACCTGGTGTGGGGCGATGATGGCCTTCCACTGCGGGGGGAGCTGCTCGTTCAGGAAAGGCAGGAGATGGGCTTCGTCTTCCGGCCAGGAACTGCCGATGATCAGGACGGGGGCCCTGCCGGCGAAGCGCTCCGCCAGCGGGAACGAAGGGGCCTGTCCAGCGATCTGCAGCACCCGGTCTACCCGGCTGTCTCCGGCGACGGTAAAGTTGCGGTAGCCCGCCTCCCGGAGCAGCTGAGCGGAGCTTTCGTTCTGCACAAATATGTGGGCGAACCAGCCCGGGAGACGCCGGAAGAAACCGCCGTACCAGCGGAAAAACAGTTGGCCCGGCCGAAACAGGGCGGAAGCCAGCACGATGGGGATGCCGGCAGCCCGCAGGGCCCGCAGGTGGCTCGCCCAGAACTCGTACTTGATAAAAACAGCGGCGGCCGGCTTCCAGAGCGCGACAAAGTCCCGGGCATTGGCCGGCGTATCCAGCGGCAGATAGGTAATGTAATCCGCCCCACCGTAATTTTTCCGGACTTCGTAACCGGACGGGGAAAAGAAGGTCAGCAGGATGCGCACTTCCGGATGGCCGGCTTTCAACAACTCGATCACCGGCCGCCCCTGTTCAAACTCCCCGAGGGAGGCACAGTGGAACCAGACAAGGGGGGCGCCGCCCTGGGCATTGGCCTCCAGCAACTCCCGGTGCCGGCGGCGCCAGTGCCGGCGGCCGGCCACCCATTGGGCTGCCTTCGGGTTGAACAACGCCGCCAGGCGGAGGAAAAGGCCGTAGAGGTGGATGGCGAAGGGGTAGAGCATAGGGAAGTGTGTAAGTGTGTAAGTGGGGAAGTGTGTGGGTACAAGTGCGCTACGGACATTTACACCTTTACACTCACGCACTTTTACACATCAATAATAAACCTCCCCTGCCTCCCGGCCGAAGTAGATGGGGATGATCCAGCCTGCGCGGATGCCGAAGAGCAGGTCGGTGCGTTCAGTTTCGTCTTTGGCGCGGGTGTCGAAGTTAAAATCCCGGCGGCTCATCGTAAAGCCCTGGGTGAACTCGAAGCCGGCATAGAAATTGACGCGCTTGTCCATGCTCATGACCTGATAGCCGACGAACTCGGTGAAGGCCAGTCCGTTGGACAGGCGGTCGTAGCCCTTTTTGTAATTTTCATCCAGTTGGGGTACGCGGCTGGCGGGGTCGTCCTGGATGCGAATCTTGTGCTGTAAAAGTCCGGCCCCTACCGTCACCCGGATGCCGGAGCGCGGGTTGGGCAGGCCGATGCCGATGAGCTTGCCGACGTGGGCACCGGCGTAGAAGCCGCGCTCCCGCAGGGTGATGTCCGCATAACTCCGGTTGTTGCCGATGATGGCGCCTTCCGGGGTGCGCAGCGAGGCCAGTACGTCTTCCCTGACGTCTCCGCCAAACAGGTAGGCGTAGTCCACCCCAAAGAGCCAGTTGCCTTTGGCGGTGATCAGGTCCGCTCCGGCGCCGAAGCTGAAATTGTTGCCGAAGCGGGTTTCGAGGTCGCCGCCCGGCTTATGCCCCGCATAGCTGAGCTTGGCCAGCACGGCGTTGCCCTTGTTTAGGGGGTTCGCGCCGGGCCGCTGCCCCCACAGGAATAACGGCAGGCAACTCATCAGGAAAAGGAACGGCAGGTTCTGCATAGCTTTAATCATTTTGTGCAAATGTAAACATTTTGGCGGGGATGGGGGGCTGGATTGTTACAGGACTATGAACGTATGAGTACAAATGGAGAAATGCATGGAAATGCATGGAAATAGATGGAAATACATGGAAATAGATAGAAATAGATGGAAATACATGGAACCGGTTGCCCTGCTTGGATGGGCAATGTATTTTAATATTTTCAACTTTGTCAAAGTATTTCTTCCCAGATGCTTATTGTTATAGCCAGGGGAGCATCCAGGCCGCAATGCGTTCCAGGCTATTTGGAAAGCCAACAAACAACAAACAACAATCAGATTTGCGTAGCTTTGCCGTCGAAAAGAAAGATAACACATGGCATTCCAAAAGACAATACTCGTCACCGGCGGCGCCGGGTTCATCGGCTCTCACCTCGTCCGGCTGCTGGTGAACAAATACCCCAGATACCACATCGTCAACCTGGACAAGCTGACTTACGCCGGCAACCTGGAAAACCTGAAAGACATTGAGGACAGCCACAACTACACCTTTGTCAAAGGAGACATCACGGACGAAAAGCATATCCGGCAGCTCTTTGCCGCTTTCCGGTTCGACGGCGTGATCCACCTGGCAGCGGAGTCCCATGTCGACCGCTCCATCGCCAACCCGATGAGCTTCATCGAGACCAATATCGTAGGGACGGTGGTGCTGCTGAATGCCGCCCGCCACCATTGGACGGAAACGGCCGGCAAGCGGTTTTACCACATCTCCACCGACGAGGTATATGGCAGCCTGGGCGAAACGGGCCTCTTCACCGAGGAGACGCCCTACGACCCCCGCTCGCCCTACTCGGCATCCAAGGCCAGCTCCGACCACCTGGTGCGCGCCTATTACCATACCTACGGCCTGCCTGTCGTCGTCTCTAACTGCTCCAACAACTACGGCCCCTACCAGTTCCCGGAAAAACTCCTGCCGCTGGTGATCAACAATATCCGCCACAACAAACCCCTGCCGGTCTACGGCGACGGCCTGTACACCCGCGACTGGCTCTGGGTGGAGGACCACGCCACCGCCATCGACCTGATCTACCACCAGGGCCAGTTGGGCCGGACTTACAATATCGGCGGCAACAACGAATGGAAA
Organism: Phaeodactylibacter sp.; assembly: GCA_024102975.1. Taxonomy (GTDB): domain Bacteria; phylum Bacteroidota; class Bacteroidia; order Chitinophagales; family Saprospiraceae; genus JACJXW01. The sequence goes on from JAGFJD010000102.1 coordinate 16,946, forward strand.
AACATCGACCTCGTGCAGCAGCTCTGCGACATTATGGACGATTTGCTGGGCCGCCCCGCCGGAACGTCCCGCAGCCTCATCACCTTCGTCAAAGACCGCCCGGGCCACGACCGCCGCTACGCCATCGACGCGTCCAGGATCAAACGCGAACTGGGCTGGGAACCTGCCATCCGGGCCGACGAGGGCCTGCGGCGCACGGCCCAATGGTACCTCGATAATACGGAATGGCTGGAGCGGGTGACCTCCGGGGCGTATCAGAAGTATTATGAGGGGCAGTATGGGGGTGGGGCACACTAATAGTGCCCCGTGCGCTAAATCCTTGACACCCCAAGTTTCGTTCTTTTGCAGCTACTCGTCGTTGGAGAACCACTCCTTTAGCTACGGCTAAAGTCGCGAACCTTCGCCAGAGACTTAGCGCACGAGGCACTAGTACATGAATACCTAAATAAATACCCACTTATGCTTGTTCTTTTGAACTTACTCTTCGTCAGAAAAAACTCACGTAGCTCCGGCTATGCTCGTTTTTTCTTCCTTGATTAAGTCCAAAATAAC
>JAGFJD010000113.1 GCA_024102975.1 Phaeodactylibacter sp.
GTGCCCGTTGAGCTCTCTCCCCGTCCCGCGCCGTGACGTGTTTGGGGCGCGTTTCTAGCGGCGCTACCCCCACGTCCATTGCCGTTACCTTTCCGGGGCGCGTTTCGAGCGGCGTTACCCTCCCCTCCAGCGCCGTGACCTGGCCGGGGAGCGTTTCGAGCGCCGTTACCCTCCCCTCCAGCGCCGTGACCTGGCCGGGGAGCGTTTCGAGCGGCGTTATCCTCCCCTCCAGCGCCGTGACCTGGCCGGGGATCGTTTCGAGCGGCGTTACCCTCCCCTCCAGCGCCGTGATCTGGCCGGGGAGCGCTTCGAGCGGCGTTACCCTCCCCTCCAGCGCCGTGATCTGGCCGGGGAGCGCTTCGATTCCAGAAATTGTTGTTTCCAGATTAGCTATGCCGCCAACTTCAATGGACCCGGCCTTGACATTGCCGGTTGTTTCCAGACTGCCCGCCTTGATGGCAGCGCTTACTTCCAAAGCAACGGCAGGGTTCATTGTCCCAATGCCTATATTGCCACCGGCCTGAAGGAACAAGTGGCCGTTGGCGGCATCGCCAAAGAGCAATCCCGCTGGAACGGTTGAAGGGCCTGAGTTGTCTTCATCAACCAGAGCGAGTTTCCAATAAGCAGATGCGGATATAGTAGCCTCGGGTGTCGTGCCTATTCGTTGGAGGGAAAAACCATCTCGATCTGTCCAGTTGCTTATGATGGTATCAACGCCTATCGGGTTGTCCTTTATTTTTATTGTCAACTGGCCATCCGTCACCTCAAAACCTACGTCAGATAACATGGAATCAAATTGCTTGATGACGACGCCGGGCTTTTCGGCGGAGCCGGCGTAGATGGCCTCCAGGAAGTCGTCGTCTGCTATACTGGTGCTTAAACGGGTGAAATGGATCGGGCTGAGGGTAAGTAGTTGTGCGGTATTGCTTGGAGTGATAATGGTACCAGAACCGCTGGGATCAATGATTAATTCAACCGAGAAAACATTAGAGGAAAAGGCATCAATGGCGGTTTGAAAATCAGCAGCCGGAATGGAATTTGAAGAGCCTTGAAAGTTAATGGCGAGTTCATCTCCAATAGCCGTGAAGCCGGTTGGGCCTTCAACCACCGAAACCGTGGGGCTTCCCTGGCCGGTGTACAAAATTCTAAGAAAGGTGTTGGCATCGCCGGTTTCAAAATGGGAAACCAACGCAGGCTGAAGCAATACCGGTTGATCGAGCTGCTCATACAACCGGATGGCGTCTCTTTTTCCGCCCTCCTCCGATGCCGCTTGTACCTCCAACCCCGTCTCCGCCTCTTTCCTGATCCCATCCTCCGCCTTGTTCAAAGCGGAGTCGATCAAACTTCTGAAGTGGCGTTCGCGCGGGATTTCGCGAGCCTTGAAAAACCCTTTTAACATATTGCGGTCAGAAACTGCCATGATGGATGTTATTTAAGCGCCTTTGAATTTCATATTGGTGGTGATGAAGGATCCCTGGCCCACGTACTGGGGCGTCGCGTCGGGAATCGGGGAGCCCGGGCCGGGCGGCGGCTGCTTGGCCGGGTTTTGCACTTCGAACCTGGCGATAAAATTGCCGCCCTTGAGCAGCACCGGCTTGCCGCCGGTCTTGGTCTTCATCGCCTTCTGGTTGGGGGCCAGGCTGTTGATCTTCAGCGTGCCGGTACCGGGGATGACATAGGGCGGGGCAATGTAAGTGCAGCCCGGCACAGAGAGCTTGGTTTCGTCGCCGGCCACGCAGATTTTCTTGCCGCCGATGGTGGCCGGGCCGCTGCCTTTCATGTCTCCGGGCTTGACCACCACGGTAGCCGGGCCGAACGTGGGCATGAAGTTGGCCTTGTCGCCTTCGATGAGGATAAAGTCTGGCATAGCTTTTATTTTAAATACCCGCCTCCTTCAGGTAAAAAGGATACACCATATTAAACCGGGTATTGCTGGCCGGGATGGTATAATCCAGGGTGATGAGCAGCAGGCCATCGGTTTGTTCATCCACATCCACGCCGACCGAGTTGAGCTCTACCCGGGGTTCGTGGTACAGGACCGCCTCGGCAATTGTGTTGCGCAACTGGTTGAGGATGCCGACATTGATCTCTCCGAATACGAAGTCGTGCAGGCCGCTCCCGTAGTCTTCCCGGAGGATGCGCTCCTGCAGTCGGGTGCCGAAGAGGATTTCCAGGCTTTGCTGCACGTCGTCCGGGCCAGCGGCCATGGCCACGTCCCGCCCGCCTTCCGCGAATTCGGGGGGGAAGCTCCAGCCGCGGCCGAGGAAGGAGGTGTCTTTGTTGTTCATGATTAAATTTATTTAGGTGTTTTGGTATTGGGGCGTTGCGGTGTTGTGGTTGGCCGGCCACGGGCACGAACCCTCATAAAGCCTGGAATAGCCTCTATGAGCTACGGCCGTAAGCCCGCAAAGGAGTAAAACCGGTAGTTATCCATGATCATTATTTCGTTGCCGGTTCTTTGGTAACCTCCGGTTCCGGTTTCACTTTTGGCGCTGCCGCCTCCTGCCCGTTTTCCTGCAGCTGGGCGGTTGCCTGGCTCTGAATCTTGTTGATCAGGCCGAATACCGTTTTGAACGGCTGATCGCCCAGGGCGTCCAGAATCTGGTTGGTTTCCTCGATAGTGAGGGTGAGTTTGAGCTCTTTCATGGTATTGATTTTTAAAATTTTATTTCCGGTTAGGTTTAAGAACCTGATCCAGGTGGAACACAACGGAAGGTTCTCAAACCTGTCTCCGGCAATACAGCCATCCAACGCAACTGTTTAGGTCTTTTGTTTAACCACATAGGACACATAGCGTTTTCACAGTAGAGCACATAGGCTGCAGCTACTGTGGCCTATGTGAACTGCCTGATGTGGCCTATGTGGTAAATAGTTGCCATCCAACAATACAACAATCCGACCCGCTGTCCACCCTGGCCCGCCCACCGTCTGCCGTCCGCCGCCTACCGTCTGCCCCCTATTTCACATCCACCTTTGCTCCCTTGATCTCCACGCTGGCCGATCCGTTCAGTTTGACGTTCGTCCCTTTGGCCTGCACGTCGGCAGAGGCGTTCAGGTTGATGTTCTTCCCTTTGGCCAGCATATCGGCGGAACCCTCCAGGTTGATGTTTTTACCTTTGGCCGCCAGGTCGGCGGAAGCTTCCAGTTTGATGTTTTTCCCTTTGACCTGCACGTCGTCGGAGGCTTCCAGCTTGATGTTTTTTCCCTTGACCTCTATATCGCCTTTGGCTTCTATGCTCAGTTTGTCGGCTACTTCCAGGATGACGCCCTTTTCGCTCAGGGTGATCTTGTTTTTATTGAGGTCGAGGATTTCGATGGTCTTCTTTTTTTCGTCCAGTTTGATGCTTTGCTTTTCCGACGTCATCAGCGTAAGCACCTGCTCTTTGTCGTCGATGCCGATGGTGATGCCGGTTTTGCTGACGAAGCCCTTGTTGATGTTGTCGGCGGTCCATTTCTCCCATCCTTTGGGCGGCTTGTTGGTGCTGCTGTAGAGGCTGCCGAGGATGACGGCCTGGCGGGGGTCGTCGTTGAAAAATCCTACCACGACTTCGTCCCCTTTTTCAGGCAGGAAGAGGTGGCCCCGTTGCTTGCCGGCGTCGGGCATGGCCAGGCGCGCCCACACGAGCCCCTTGGCGGGGTCGATGCCGGGCAGCTTGATCCGTATCCGGAACTGCTTGTCGGGATCTTGCTTAAAGGCTTCCACGATGCCGGGCTGCAGGCCGTGTACAGCCGGCAGCAGGCCGGCGGCGGGCGCGTCCAGGATGTGGGGCCTTTGGGAGAAAGGTTCGGCGGGCAGGCCAAACTGGATGTGGGTGCGCCAGCCGTCTTCGTCCACCTGATGGCGGATGCCGGTTACCAGGGTCTTGCCTTTGAAGCGCGAGCCCAGCCCGAGAATCTCCATAACGTCCAGCAGTTTGATGCCGGCAAAGCCCGGCACGGTGACTGAGCCGCGGAGCAGCGACATGCGGGAGCGCGCCAGGCAGCCGTCGGCCCAGCTCTTGGTTTCCGCCGGGTCCAGCGGCACAGCGCTGGTGAGCAGCAATTCTTTGCCGCCGACCTTTTTTGCCAGTGCGTCGCCTTTGAGGTTGCCCTGGCTGAGGGCGAAGGCAGCGCCTTTGCTGGCCTTGCTCAGGGCGTTCTTTTTTTTGTCCCAGGCCCGGCTTTGCACTTTGGCGTACTGGCTGCCGGCATCGGCTTCCATCTCGAAGCTGTACATGGGGCTGATCCCATATTCGAATTTGTGTTTGGCGCTCCCGCTGACCTTCAGCGGCTGCAGGGAGACCTCGCCGTCGTGGACAGCCACCACCAGGTTTTGGGCCTCGGCCCGCGAGAGCATAAAGTCCCAGTCTGTACAATAGTACTGCACCATTTCCGGATGGTCCGGCTTGGTGGCACCCGATATCTTCGCCTTGGCCTTGGCCGCCTGGATCAGCTTCTTGAGGATGGCGTTGTCGGTTCCCTTGTGTACGGCGCTCCTGCGGGCAACCGTCATGGCGTAGGCCGCGTCGCGGAGTTCGATGCGCAGGACGGCCTCGGCGCCGTCCGATTCGAGGGCATGGCGAATGGCCAGGCCCTTGAAAACCGTCGCCGACGGCTTTTTCCCGCCTTCGTGGCGGAGCTGTATTTCGACCTCGCTGCCCGGCTCGAAGAAAGCTTCGTCGCTAAGCGGGAATTTTCGCGTAGCCGCATCGCCATCCACCAGGATGAGCTGGGCAAAAGGTATGCGGTTGACCTCCCGGTTGGTGTCGATGCCCACCAGCCGGTAAGTGGCCTTCAGCGCCTTGCCTTTGCTTTTAATTGTTGCGGTTGCTACGGACATGTTTCTTATGTCAATTTTTGATATTTGATTTGCCGGAGGACAACCCGCCGCGGCCTCCCCGCACATCGCACATCAAACATCATAACCCCTCCTCAATGGATAGAGAACCACATAGGTTCTCATTGCTCTACAGGAGGGAAAAAAATCTCCTGCCCGGGAGAAAGCCTTCGAAAATGATCCAGTTGGTTGGCCTGGGCCACCATCAGGTACAAGCCGGCATCGCCGTAAATTTCCTTACACAGGCCGGTCAGCGTGTCGCCCTGCCCGGCGATGCGGGTGTGGGTGATGTCCGGCGATTTTTTATTCTCCAGGCGGATGCGTTTATCGTCGGGCATGTCGGCGATGAAAACGGCGTCGATTTCGGCCCGCAGGGGATTGCCCTTGTCGTCGAAGCGGGTGTATTTGACCTCTGCGGACAGCAGGCGGCATTCGAAATCAATGGTGCCCCACAGCACGCGCAGGAAACGCGGCTCGTGGATTTTGCCGTCCATGTAGGCACAGAAGTCCAGAAAATCCTGCACCTGATCGGCTACGTTTTTGGGGCCGGGGCCCGGTGGCGCCAGCAGGCTGTCCACCTCGATGGTTCCGTCAATAACGAGCTGCGCTTTCAGCGTATCCGAATGGCTTTTGGCGTAAGGTGCCGAACGGCCGCTCGTGTTGATGCCTCTCAGCCGGCTGAACTGGTTCTCGTGCTGGCTGGCCAGTTGGGTGGGGTTGATGGCGAACTCCAGCTTTTCGCCTCCCCCTTTCCGCTTGGCGTCCGTATACGCTATGACCTGGAATTTTTCCAGTTTTCCTGTTTTCAGCATCGGTTATCGTTTATTGGACCGGTTGATGATCCGCAGCACCTGGCGCACACAGGCCTGGATGATGGCGTCTTTGTCCATCTCCTGTTTGCCCGGCGCGGCGCTGTCGTTGTTCTTTTCGCCTTCCTGCCGGTAGTCGACGACCGCCCGGATGACTAATTCTTTGATTTCTACTGGCATGGTTGATTGGTTGATTGCCAGGAGTTTCGCTCCATTGGCTTAGAGGGAAAAAGCCCTGAAATTGCTAAACGTCAACTCCATCGTTTCGACGATCACCTGCCCGGAGCTGGCGTTCAGGGCCGAGAGCGACCAGTGAACCGGGTAGGCTTCGGTAAACAGCCAGCTGCTCAGAGGCAGGGCGTTTTCATCCAGGATACTGACCAGCACATTGCGGGCAATGTGTTTTGAACTTGCCAGGCTCTGCTGTACTTCCTGGCGCAGGGTAGAAAACGTGGGCATGCCGCGCTTCAACACCAGGTTTTTGTATGTCGTCTTGCCGGGAAACCGGCGGGAACTGTCGCCCTGGCCCAGCGAATCGAGGGGAGCGCTTTCTACGCTGGCCTCCAGGCCGGATAGCTCCTGGAAACGGAAATCCAGAGGGTGAGCCAGGCCGACCGGCCCGCCCAGGAAAAAGACGCCGAAACGGAAGTCCATCAGGGGGTCGTCGAG
>JAGFJD010000115.1 GCA_024102975.1 Phaeodactylibacter sp.
TGCTTCCGGGTAAGTGTTTAAGTCAGGGTTTCCGAAGTTTAACCTAAACCGCAGATTGTTTTTGTTGAAGTAATTGCAGGCTAAAAAAAAAAAGAGAACAGGTTTTAAGGAAACGGCGGCCGATAAGGATAATGGTTATGGATATTTGAAGAATCCTAAAATAATTTTCTACAAAAACCCCCCTCAGAAAAGGTTTTTTGGGGGGGGGGGGGCAACACTTTTTTCAACTTTAACACATGTTAATGTTGAGGTTGTCTGGCTTCTTTTGCCAATTGGGATAACCACCTTTACTCAAATTTGGTTTTATGGCGTCCCAACATCCGGTTAACCTGCCGCCTCTCCATAAAATATAAAATAATCAGATACCCCAGCATTAATCCGGTATTGACGGCCAGGCTAACCCATATCCGGCCGTCGATCACCCCACGGAGCATTTCACTCACTCCATAAAAACCCACCGCAAGCAAAATATAAGCCGCCATCCGTCCCATCGGGTAGTTGATCGGATAGTACCGCTGCCCCGTCCAGTAGCTGGCTCCGGCCATGAAGAGGTAGCAGGCGAGCGCCGCCCAGCCCGGGCCGTAGTAGCCGTAATCGGGAATGAGCCAGAAGTTGAGGGCGATGGTGATCACCGACCCGCCCAGGGCGATATAGCCGCCGATCATGGTGCGGTCGGCCAGTTTGTACCAGATGGAGAAGTTGTAATAAAGGCCCAGGAACAGATACGCCAGCAGGAGAAGAGGCACTACGCCCAGCCCCTCCCGGAAGTCCTTGCCTATGAAATACTGAATGATATCCAGGTATAGCATGATGCCCAGAAAAACGACGCTGCCCACCAGTGCAAAGGCCTGTCCCACCTGGGCGTAAACCTTGTCCTTGTCCGAGCGGCCGGCATTTTTGAAGAAGAAAGGCTCCGCGGCGTAGTTAAACGCCTGGGTGAACAGGTTCATCAGCACCGCCAGTTTGGAAGCGGCGCTGTAGATGCCCATCATGCGCTTGTTGTAGGCCAGGTCGGCCGAGGCCAGCTCTTTGAGCATGGGGATGCCGATCAACTGGTTGATCACCCCGGCGATGCCGACGATGACCAGGGGGGCGGCGTAGATGATCATGCGCTGCCACAGCTCCCGGTCGAAACGCAGCCGGATGCGGAAATACAGCGGCGACAAAAGCAACAGCACAAAACCGCTGGCCAGGAAGTTGGAGAAAAAGACGTAGGAGATGCGCTGCTCCGGATGGTAATAATCCTCCAGGATGCCCCAGCCGTTGTCCAGCAGCCAGGGCCAGGCCTCCAGGAAGAGGAAGATGAAAACGATGTTGATGACGATGTTCAGCGTCTTGACAATGGCAAAGCGCATGGGCCGGTTTTCCAGCCGCAGGCGGGCAAAAGGGATGGCCGCCAGGGCGTCGAAGGCGATGATGAAGGCAAACCAGACGACGTACTCCGGGTGTTGCGGGTACTTCAGCCAGTCGGCAATGGGTTGGGCACACCATATAAATAGTACCGTCAGCACGATAGTAGAAACCAGCAGGGAGATGGAAGCCGTCGAAAAGCTGCGCTCCATATCCTCGTCGCGACTGCCGAAGCGGAAAAAGGCCGTCTCCAGCCGGTAGGTGAAAAGCACCAGCAGCAGGGCTGCCCAGGTGTACATGTCCGATACCACCCCATACTCTCCCTGCATGAACACGCGGGTGAAGTAGGGAGTTAATATGACGTAGTGCAGCAGGCGGCTCAGGATGCTGCTCGTGCCGTATATGGCGGTCTCTCCGGCTAGTTTTTTGAGTAGGGACAAGGGGATGTAATGGTTAAATGGTGTGATGTAACAGGACCGTTGATAAAAGTTCATTGAAAAGTAGCGGAAGAGGTATAAATCCCCTATTGTAGGGGTATGCCAAAAAAATAAACCCCTCCCCGCCACCCCAGGGCGCTAGCCGATAGGAGGCAAGGC
>JAGFJD010000126.1 GCA_024102975.1 Phaeodactylibacter sp.
GATGTTTCCTTTTCCGGCCTCTCCGGCCGTTTGGAGAAGGATCATACCCCTTTTATCGTATTGAACGTCAATCCACGAATCCCTATTGACCGCAAGCGGTTTACCGCCCTGCACGAGTTAGGGCATCTGGTCCTGGAAACGCCAGACATGCCGGAAAAAGAGATAGAACGATGCTGCAACCGGTTTGCCGCCGCCCTGCTGATCTCCCGCAGCAGGATGCTCGCGGAATTGGGTCCCAACCGGCACACCATACATATGAAAGAACTACAATTGCTGAAGCAACAGTACGGCATGTCAATGCAGGGGATTTTATACCGCGCCAAAGACCTGGGCATCATCAGCGCATACCAGTTCCGGCAGCAGATGAAGATCTTCAGCCAGTTGGGCATGCGCAAACGGGAACCGGATTTGTATCAGGGGCAAGAAGAAGCCCTACGGTTCCTGCAGCTGCTGTGCCGGGCTATCGCCGAGGAGATGATCACTGTGTCTAAGGGGGCGGAGCTATACAATATGACAGTGGCGGAGTTTATGGATGAGATTACGAAATTTCAGGGGTAGATGGGAGTTATTGCCGCCGCCAGTACAACAAAAAAGGCGTCCCCAACAAAATCAGCGCCAGCCCCAGCCCCGCTTCCCGGGGCCGCTGGATGCAGGTAACCACCACCAGGCAGGCGCAGAAGATCACGAACAGGGCCGGCAACACGGGGTAGCCCACCGCCCGGTACGGCCGGGGCGTATCCGGCTCCTTGCGGCGCAGCACGAAGACGCCCAGGGCGATAGACCCGTAGAAGATGAAGGAAGCGAAGATCAGCATATCGGTCAGCTGGTCGAAAGAGCCGGAGAAGACGAGCAGGCTGGCCCATACGGCCTGTATCAGCAGGGCGTTGCCCGGCGTGTGGAAACGCGGGTTGATGTGGGCGATCTTCGGGAAGAAAAGGCGGTCGCGCGCCAGGGCGTAGTGCACGCGGGCGGCGGTCAGAATGGTGGTGTTGGCGCAGCCCAGCGTGGTCACGCAGATGAGGATGGAAATGAAAAGGATGCCCCCCTCGCCCAGGAACTTGCCGACGACGGCCACCGCAGCGATGCTGTTCTCGTCGCGGGCCATGGCGATCATCTCGTCCATGGGCATCACGTAGAGGTAAGTGAAATTGATGGCCAGATATACCGTAATGATAATGGCGATGCCGATCAGGAGCGACAGGGGAATGTTGCGCTGCGGGTTGCGGACTTCCTCCCCGATGAAGCCGATGTTGAGCCAGCCTTCGTAGGCCCAGAAGGCGCTGAGCATGGCCGCGAACATGAGCCCTGCCATGCCGAGCCCGCCGCTCTCCGGCGGGTAGGTGGCCGCCGGCTGCTGCACGTTGGCCAGCGCGCCCTCGCTGACGCTCAGCCCCAGCAGGATGATGGCGGTTATGCTGCCGACGACCAGCACCGTCAGCACGTTGCTCAGCCGGCTGCCCTGCCGCACCCCCAGGAAATTGATGGCGGCCAGCGCCGCGATGAGCGCCGCCGCCACGACCTTGACGCCCAGGTTGGCAAAGGGCGTGAAGATGCCCAGCACCGTCCAGGTTTCCCAGGCGCCGCCCAGGCGCGGCAGCTCCACCAGGGCGTTGACCGACTGCGAAAAGACATACGAGATGGAAGCGATCGAGGCCGACTGTATCACCGCCAGGCTCGACCAGCCGTAGTAGAA
>JAGFJD010000469.1 GCA_024102975.1 Phaeodactylibacter sp.
TCCACCTCCTCTGCCAGCAGGGGCAATGGCGCCTCGTAGCGTTCCGCCAGCTCCCGTATGCGCTCGGCCAGGCGGTGGCTGATGGCGTCCATTTCGGTTTGGATGCGGGCGTGCAGGGCGACCATCCATTTTTTGTCCACCGCCAGGTGTTGGATCTCTTCGAGGCTGAGTTGGGGATATTGCTGAATGACTTTGGCCTCCAGCGCCGCCTCCGCTTCTTTGATGTCCGATTTGTATTGTGATTCCTGGTCCAGCAGCTCCAGGTAGCGGAGGACGGCGGACAGTTCCATGAGGTAATCCGCTTCCGGTTTTTCGGCAATGAGCTGCTGCAGCTTACCGAAGGCCTCCTTCAGCCGGGTATTGACTTCTTTTTTATCGGCGCTCACCACTTTGGCGGTGTTCAGGTAGTCCTCCAGCACCTGCCGTTCCTCGTCCGGCGGGTTGGCCTCCAGGCGGCCTTTCAGGGCTGTTTGGGTAATAGTCCCCCGGCTGTTTTTCAGGTTGTCGATGTATAGGGTGGCCGTGGGCTTTCACCAGGGCTTCTTCACCCTTTCGGTATTTCTGGTGAAGGGCTTCGAAGGCTTTGTACGTTTCCGGCATATAGGCCTTCCAGGCCTGTATGGTGTAGTCGTCCTGCGCCTGTTCGGCCTCTTTCCTGCTCGAAACGTCCTGCAGGGCGCCCTCTTCGCCCCCGTGTTCTTCCAGCAGCCCTTCCCGTTCGGCAGCGGCCGCTTCTAGCGCGCTTTCCAGGTGGCGGATGGCCTCCTGCTCTTCGGCGAAGTACTCCTGAATGAGGAGATCCGGGGGCAGCAGTTGCCCTTCCAGCCCTTCGATGCCGGGCACCTCCTTCTCCACCTCCTTGCCGGCCTTTTTGCTTTTTTTGATGAGGCGCTTCACCACGTTGCCCGCCGCCCAGCCGTCGGCCGACAGCTCGTACAGGTCGTCCTGCATGGTTTCCGCCCAGTAGTCCATCAGGTGCTGATAGACGTTGTATTTATCGACCAGGGCCTTGCCGTGGTAGGCTTGCAGCAGCTCCTCGGAGATGCGGTGGATGACGGCCCTGGGGTGGCATTCCGCTTCCAGGCTTTTCAGGAAGGCGGCGTTCCCGGTTTTCCAGTTTTCGAATACCGCGTCCATTTCGCGGGTGAAGGCGATGAAGTCCGGGTGCTCGAAGATCCGGCGCTTGATGTCGTCTTTTTTCACGTTCAGGTCCCAATAGCCTGCCCGCTCGTTGGGCCGGAACAGGTCCGCCTGCAGGTTGGGGTACACCTTCCAGTAGGCATTGAGCGCCGCCACGTCCCGCTCCGGGATGCCGCCCTGCAGGTGGGCGCCGATGTCCTGAATGTCTTCCTCTTCCTGGCTGTCGATGTAGCGGGGGATGTTGAGGTTGTAGTCGTTTTTGGGGTCCGCGATCTCTGCCAGCGGAACCATGCGGCTGTATTTGGGCAGTTCCAGCTGCTTTTTGAAGACGTCCACGATCTTGTGGATGTCCTGCGCGCGCAGGCGGTTTTTGTTGCCGTCTTTCATGAAGCCCCGGCTGGCGTCGATCAGGAACACCCCTTTGCGGCCGGCGGCGTTTTCCTTGTCGATAATGATGATGCAGGCGGCGATGCCCGTCCCGTAGAACAGGTTGGGCGGCAGCCCGATGATGCCTTTGATATACCCTCTCCGGAGGAGGTTCCTACGGATCTCGGCCTCCGCATTTCCGCGGAACAATACGCCCAGCGGCATAATGATGGCCGCCTTGCCGGTGCTCTTCAATGATTTGACCAGATGCAGGAGAAACGCATAGTCCCCATTTTTGGCGGGCGGAACGCCGAACCCTTCGAACCGTTTGAACTGGTCGTTCTCCGTATCCACCCCATTGCTCCACGACTTGTAGCTGAACGGCGGGTTGGCCACCGCGTAGTCGAACGTCTTCAGCTGGCCCGTCCGTTCGTCCAGGAAGAGCGGGTTGGCCAGGGTGTTGCCCTGTACGATCTCGGCGGAGGGGTTGCCGTGCAGCCACATGTTCATCACCGCCAGGGCGCGGGTGGCGTTGTCGTTCTCCTGCCCGTAGATGGAGATGCCGTGGGGCGCTTCATCCGCCGCCTTGAGCAGCAGCGATCCCGAGCCGCAGGTAGGGTCGCAAATGGTTTCCGACTGGCTCTTCGAGCGCTCAATGCCAATGACTTTCGCCATGATTCGGGACACCTCCGCCGGCGTGTAGAACTGCCCTTTGCTCTTTCCGCTTTCGGTGGCGAAGTGGCGCATCAGGTATTCGTAGGCGTCGCCCAGAATGTCGTCGTTCTCCGCCCGGTTGCTGCTGAAGTCGAGCGCCTCGTGCTCGAAGATCTCGATCAGGTTGCTCAGTCGGTCCACCTTGTCCTTGCCCTTGCCCAGCTTTTCGTCATCATCGAAGTCTGCCACGGTGATGATGCCCGTCAGGTCATTCGCCCTGGCCAGCTCGCCGATGATCACATTGATCTGTTCCCCGATATTCGTCTTTCCCTTGAGCTTGGCCATGTCTTTAAAGCTGGCGCCCTCGGGGATGTCCACCAGCCGGTCCCCTTTATCGGAGACGTACTTCATGAAGAGCAGCACCAGGACGTAGTCTTTGTACTGGCTGGCGTCCATGCTGCCGCGCAGTTCGTCGCAGCTTTTCCAAAGGGAGCTGTACAGTTCGGATTTTTTGATGGCCATGTGGTTGTTTTACGGTTTAGGCTTGGCAAGTTTTGGAAACTTGCCAAGTATCAGCTTGAGCAATAATAGGGAAAAAACAGGTATTCCGGGAAAGGGTGATGGGTTCTTTTTAGGTGGTTCTACCACAGTAGTCCCATTGTATGCCCAGTGGCGGTTCTCCCTCCCAGGCTACTGTTTGTTCATTTTCTTCGATGTACTGCTGCAGTTCAAAAGATGATTTTCTCTAAGTAAAACACCTATTGGATTTTTATGTAAAAACATTTACCTTTTAGGTAAACAAAATTGAAAACCTTGTAAGTGGAAATTACGTTTAAGACAAGGAAGCTGGAAAAAAGCTTTTCCAGTGACGGCGCCTTGATAAAGGCTTACGGTGCACAACGCGCGAAGAAGATCAAGCAACGCTACAGAGAAAGAAAAACATGACCACGCGAGCCACCGAAAAAGCCCTCCTTACCTGTCCGGGAGATACCATACAGGAAACCATAGATACCATTGGAATGACCCAGCGGGAGTTGGCTGAGCGCCTGGGCTATCCCTTTAATAAATTGAACCAGTTGATTAAAGGGGAAGTCTCCCTTACTCCGGAGATGGCCGTTAAGCTGGAGCACGTTCTGGGCATTCCAGTGCGCACCTGGCTGGAATTGGAGCGGATGTACCAGGAAGACAAATTGGCGATTGATGAGCAGGAACGGCTCGCTGAGCAATTAGATTGGCTCAGCCAGTTTCCGCTTTCCGCCTTGAAAAACCGGGGCATCATTGGAAAAGGGAGGAAGAATATCGGCCAGGTGGAGGATCTGCTTTCTTTCTTTCAGGTTGCTTCAAAGGAAGAATGGGAAAAAATCTACATAGACGAAAAAATATCAGTCGCCTTTAAGATCAGCCTGGCTCATACCCAGAACCCCTACTCTTTGTCGGTATGGCTGCGCCTGGGCGAAAAGCAGGCTGAAAAGCTGGAGTTGTCCCCTTTTGATGAGAAGCTCTTTAAAGGTTGCCTGGAGGATGCCAGAGAAATGGCTTATCGGCAGCCCGATGATTACCTGCAAGCTTTACAAGCCCTTTGTGCAAGCTGCGGGGCCGCTTTGGTTTATACTCCTCTCTTGCCTAATGCGCCGGTCAATGGCGCCACCCGCTGGCTGAAGAAACGCACTCAACCTATCCTTCAATTATCGGACCGCTACAAAACGGCGGACCACTTCTGGTTTGCCTTTTTCCACGAAGCGGCTCACATCCTGAAGCATGGAAAAACGGAAATTTTTCTGGACGGGGTCACAGGAGTTGAGCAGGATGAAGAAAAAGAAGCGGAAGCCAATCGAATAGCTTTGAAATATCTGCTCGGAGACTTTCCACTGAAAAAGTACACCAACATGGCCAGGCCATGGAGCGAGGCGGAATTGGTAGATCTGGCTAAAGAATATAAGATCCATCCCGGCATTTTAGCCGCCCAGTTGCAGCGGGTGGGCAGCTTGCCTAATAAGAATTTGAATGGATTGAAGGTGAAAGTGGTTTTTGAATTCAGAAAGCCGTGATTTTGTCGGCATTCGATTTGATATAACGGACTTTGAGCAGAAAAGGCGCTAAGCAAACTGGCAGAAGTAGCCGGCATGGAGGTGGAAAAAATGTCCGACCTGGAAAAAGAGGGCGTAATCCAGCGGTTTGAATATACCCATGAACTGGCGTGGAATACTTTGAAGGATTTCCTTAGGCCTTAGCTATCAAGGCGTTTCCAATACTATGCTCGGTTCGAGGGACGCCACGCGGGAAGCATTTGCAGCGGGGCTGATCAAAGAGGGGGAGAAATGGATGGAAATGATAAAAAGCCGCAATCTTACCTCGCATACCTACAACGAGGACACGGCCAATGAGATTTTTGCAAAAATCATTGCAGATTTTCTGCCCTGCTTCCTGGATTTGGCAGATCACATCAGGAGAGTGGGTAAGGTTTTTTATACTGGCGAACGCGTGGTTTTGTCAGGAGCAAAACCAGCGATGCCAGTATATACTGACCCGGCGGGTTTTGTAGTCGACAAAACCTGCCGTGCGTCAGTATATCAGCGGGAAGCGCTGCTCATCGAGATCATGAAAGAGGACGAAGGCTCGGGGCTGTATGATACATAGGGTCAAATAATTGATATCCCATGAAAAACAAGCTTTTGGCAGAAGGTACTTATTACCCTACCCCGGGGGAGGAGCGTACAGCTTCCTTCAGCCTGAAGCAGGGAGTGGCCATGTATGGCGGGTTTGCCGCTACGGAGGCCAGCCTGGCAGCACGCAATTTATGGGGGCAATTCAACACTTCCATAAAAAACTGCACTTTTTTCAATAACGGGAGATACGCCATAGCCAAGAGTTGGGGAGAAGTATATAACGACTCTACCTGGTATAATAACCTGGAGATATCCAACTCTATACTTTGGGAAGAAGACACCCAACTGCCCGGCCTGCAAAGTATTTTTTATAATGGTGATCCGGATGCCCCTTCCCTATATGATTACCGGATTAGCCATACCGCCGTTATTGCGCCGGGCTGCTCAGAGCCTGGTAGTGAAGAAGCTTGTGGTGAGGGTATGGTTTTTGGTATTTATCCTGAATTCATAGATACGCTCAGTGGCAATTTGCAGCTTAGTGCCTGTTCTCCTTTGCTAAATTTAGGTAGTAATACAGGGCTGGATAGTTTAAACGTCTTTACGGATATTCTGGGAGCAGCCCGTATACAAGATAGTATTGCAGACCTCGGAGCTTACGAAAGGGCATCCTTTTCTGTAATGGTAGATACACTAACTGATCCTACCTGTATAGGTAAAGATGATGGTTTTGTATCTTTTGAACTGAATGGCACAGCGCCTTATGAATACCTATGGGTAACGGATAGTACGGAAGGGGTAGCACCGGAAATGCTGGCTGCTGACGATTACTCCTTTACCGTCACAGATGCTTTCAATTGCCAGGACACCATAACTATAACTTTAGTGGATCCGTTACCTATAGATGTTGAAGCTATGGTGGATCCGGCCAGTCAGGTTTCGGGGGGTAGTATTACAGTTTTGGAGACTTTAGGGGGTACGCCACCTTATGAGTATTTATGGAGTACAGGTGCTATTGGGACAACTATTTCCGATTTATCTATCGGTACTTATGGATTGACGGTCACGGATGCCAATGGCTGTGAGTCTCAGTG
>JAGFJD010000195.1 GCA_024102975.1 Phaeodactylibacter sp.
CATGTTGTGATATTATGTCGGACGTACGCGGGTCCGTGTAGCAGTTAGGATTGACGATATTGACGGGTTGTTGATGCCCGTGTAGAATAGATGATTGACATGATTTACAGGACGCGCATGCCCGTGTAGCAGGCAGGATTGACAAGATTTACAGGGTGTGCAAGCCCGTGTAGCAGACAGGATTGACAAGATTTACAGGATGTGCATGCCCGTGTAGTAGGCAGGATTGACAAGATTTACAGGATGCGCATGCCCGTGTAGCAGACAGGATTGACAAGATTTACAGGATGCGCATACCCGTGTAGTAGGCAGGATTGACAAGATTTACAGGATGCGCATGCCCGTGTAGTAGACAGGATTGACAAGATTTACAGGATGTGCGTGCCCGTTTAGCAGACAGGATTGGCAAGATTTACAGGATGTGCAAGCCCGTGTAGCAGGCAGGATTGACAAGATTTACAGGATGCGCATGCCCGTGTAGTAGGCAGGATTGACAAGATTTTGAGGATGTGCACGCCCCTGTAGGGCAAGCCACAAGATCCCGTAATCCTGTTAATCCTGTTAATCCTGTCATTTCTGTCAATCCTGTCATTTCTGTCAATCCTGTCAATCCTGTCAATCCTGTCCGGTTTTGGGCTTTTTCCACAACCACGACCAGAAGAGGTTCCAGCCATGCGCTTGTCGCCTCCGTGCCCTGGCCACGCCCCCCTCATTGGCCGCCGTAGCCAGAGGCGAAGGTGGTTCGGGGGGATCGAAGGGGAGGCTGGTTGCCAGGATCAGGCAAATCGGTGCCGCATCTTGCTGCCCCCCTTGGCCACCTCCCCCCTTCGGGGGGATTGAGGGGGGCTAAAACCAACAACAATAAACCCATGAGGATCGACATCGTCTCCGTCCTGCCCGAACTGATGGAAAGCCCCCTGCAGCACTCCATCATGAAGCGCGCCCGGGAGAAGGGCCTGCTGGAGGTATGCCTCCACGACCTGCGCGCCTACGGCCTGGGCAAGCACCGGCAGGTAGACGACTACCAGTACGGCGGCGGGGCAGGCATGGTCATGATGGCCGAGCCGCTGGCCAGCTGCATCGACGATCTTCAAAAGCAGCGCCCCTACGACGAGGTCATTTATATGACCCCCGACGGGCAGCGCCTGGAGCAGCCATTGGCCAACCGCCTGTCTCTTAAAGAAAACCTGTTGATCCTCTGCGGCCATTACAAAGGCATTGACGAGCGCATCCGGCAGCATTATGTTACGCTGGAGGTTTCCATCGGCGATTTTGTGCTGTCCGGCGGGGAGCTGCCGGCAGTAGTGCTGGTCGATGCCATTGGCCGGCTGCTGCCCGGCGTGCTCAACGACGAGACCTCCGCCCTGTTCGACTCCTTTCAGGACAACCTGCTCGCCCCGCCGGTCTATACCCGCCCGGAGGATTTCCGGGGCTGGAAGGTGCCGGAGGTCCTGTTGTCCGGCAATTTCAAAAAGATCGAGCAATGGCGGTATGAGCAGGCGGTGCGGCGGACGAAGGAGCGGCGGCCGGGGTTGCTGGAGGAGGAGTAGGGGAGGGTTCGCAATGCGCTGTTCGCCGTTCGCAAGTCACGGAAAACCAGGAGGCGTTTTTTAAAAGATACAGAAAATTGAACTATCCCCTCGCCAATTGCCAAAAGCGAACCGCGAACTGCCAAAAGCGAACCGCAGACACAGAACTTTGAACACTCCCGACCTCAACTTTCCAGCATCCAACAATCTCCCCTCTACCCTCCCTCTTCCTCCCCGAACTCGTAGAGCAGCCGCGGGTCGATGTTGAAGGCATAGAAGCCCTCGCGGCCTTTGGCGTCCCGGATGGTGACGCCCAGGCAGAGCCAGGTCAGGGTTCCGTTGACCACTTCCATGGAGCTGAATTTTTCGAAGTCATCCAGCAGTGCCCTTTCGAATTTTCGTTCCCGGCTGAAGAATTTCAGGAAGTCAACAATGCGGGTTTCTCCGTTGTTGAAGACAAGGCGGACCGTATATCCTTCAATGCTTTTTATGCCGGCTACCTTGAGGAATAGGGGGGTGCCCATACACTATGCTTTTGACAGTTATGGAATGAAGTTTTACTTTGTTGCAGGTTAATCCGGATAAACCTTTGGTGATGCTAAGGCAATTTGACTATATTGCTTAGCCAAAAACAGGCGAAATAATGAATAGCAAATATAAGCCAGAAAATAATTAAAGGCAAGGATTATATTTGACTATATTTAGGAAAAACCCAATAATTTCTTAAGTTTAATGCATATCTCCTCCAACCTCAAGTACTTAAGGAGTAAACGCGGCCTTACGCAGGCGAACCTGGCCGAGTATCTGGCAAAAACCAGCGCGGCGATCAGCGACTATGAGAAGGGCAAAGCGACTCCTCCTCTGGAAGTGGCCCTCCGGCTCTGTGAATTGTTTAAAGTTAGCCTGGACGACTTTGCCCGAAAGGATCTGCGAAAGGAAGACATCCTGGAGCAGGAAGGCATCCTTCTGGAAAAGGATACGGCGTATAAATCAAGATTCGGAGAGGCCCAGAAACAGCTCCAGACCATAGAGCGCCTCAACGAGCTGATGGGCCTGCGGCTGGCCGAGCTGGAACGGGAAATCCGGGAAAACGCCCCGGCCCTGGCCCGGCGGCTGGGCCTGGAGCTGAAAGAGGAAAGCAGCCCGGAAGAATAGGCCTCTCTTCCCCCGGGGCAAAAAAAAGGGGTTCGCCCGTAACAGGCGAACCCCGAAAATAATTGAGGAATGGGGATAATCTTAGCAGCTTCTCACTCCCCGGCAGAAAATGTTGTAGCAGGCCTTTCGGAAGTACCGCCAGTCCGTGAGCCACGGGCGCTGCTCATAAGCCTTCAGATACTGCTTTTCTGATTCCATGATCTCCTCCAGGGTCCTGGGGAGGTCGGCGTAAAAGGGAGGGATCAGGCCGGGCTTGAACCGGTTGCGGTATTGCCGATACTCTTCGGGATAAAGGCTGATGTATTGTTCGCTTATGGGGCGGACGCCGAAGAGCTTGAGGTCGCCCCTTAGCAGGTTAAACAGCATCGGCAGCTCGTCCAGCCAGTACTTCCGCAGGAAGCGCCCCAGCGGGGTTACGCGGGGGTCTTCTTTCATTTTGCCTCCATCCTGCAGCCCGTAGTGTTCGTAGATGTATTCCTGGAGGTGTTCAGCGTAAGGATACATCGTCCTGAATTTGTATACGTCGATCCACCTTCCGCCCTTTCCCACCCGTTTCAGGCGGATGAGCGGCCCCCGGCCGGCCCGGGGTTCCGTTTTTTGGTGCCGGGCTTTCCGGGCGACGAAGTAGCGCTGCTCCGGCGTTTCAAAGACTTCCAGGAGGCTGAAGCCGTAGGCCATGAGCCGGCCGCAGGTTCTCATGTCGGGAAAAGCGGGGTCTGGGCCTTCCAGCCAGCGGCAGGCCTTTTCCGCGAACGCATACAGCGGCAGCAAGGCTTTCCGGAACAGGCCGCCTGAGCTGGCAGTAAGCCCTTCGGGCAGCGGTTCGGGTTGCCGGCGCCTGCCCTTACTGGCGCCTTTGTCCAGGCACCCCAGCAGGCACCCGTCAACCGGCAGGCATTCGTTTAACATCAGCAGGGACTGTTCGATGAACCGGACCTGGCTGGGGTTGCTGATCCTGATCATGATGATCCTGCTTTTTTTGCCGGCCCTGGCCAGGGGGGAGAAATTGACCGGCCCGCTGAGGGAGGCATATTCGATTACCGGCAGGTTGGAAATACTGCCCAGCCCCGCCCATTGCTCAATACAACGGAGTATCCGGGAAGGAATCCATTTCTCTGGCGCCCGGGCGTAAAAGACGCCCGTCTCCTGCGCCGGCCGGATGGCCAACGGAGGGTTCTGTTGTTCAATCGTCATAGTATGTTTTTTTGAGGTTATTCTTTTCCTGCGGGAAAATAGCAGGACAGTTGGTTGGCTGCCGGGAGCGGAATGCCGTTGTTGCAGTCTTTTGAGCGCGTGGCAAGTCGGCGCCGCCTGAATGCCAGCTGATCCTGATTGGAAGGAGCAGCCGGCATTCAGCAACGGGCGCCTGTGTCAGCAAGTTGAGTAAGATCCGGCCTACCGGATTTTCACCATCAGTCTGGTCTTCTGGCGGCCTTCGAGGATCAGGCGGTAGTAATAGTTTCCTGCCGGCAGGTTGCTGGCGTCGAACCGGATTTGGTGTTCGCCTTCGCTCAGTTTCTGGTTGGTCAGCACTTCGACCTCGTGGCCGAACACATTGAGGATGCTCAGCCGCACCCATTCATTGCCGGAAGTGAACTTTATGGTCGTTTCCTCCCGGAATGGGTTGGGATAGCAGCTGGATTCCACATCCTGGGCAGGTGCGGGTTCCGTGGAGCCGGTAATGCTGCCGCACCGGTTGACGATGGGCAGGTACTGGAAATCGTCGTGCAGGATCTGCCGGATGGTGGACTCCTGCGCCCCGAACCAGTCGATGAGCAAGGAGCCATACACATCCCGGAAATCGTATTGCATGGGCACGCCTTCCTGGGGTGCGACGTTCTGCGGGATTTCCGGGTTGTCGCCCAGTATCCCGGGGTTGACGCAACCGCCGAAGAGGAAGAGGGGCGCGGCGGTGCCGTGGTCGGTGCCGTAGCTGGCATTGGAACGGATCTGCCGGCCGAACTCGGAGAAGGTCATGCCGATGACGCGCTCCTCCAGCCCGAGCTGAGTCAGGTCTTGCTGGAAGGCGGCCAGGGCTTCGGAAACCGTGTTGAGCAGTTCGGCATGCACGCCGGTGGTCGGGCTTCCGATCTGCGCCTGCAGGGCGTGGGTGTCAAAGCCCGAGATGTTGACGGTATAAATCCGGGTCTGCAATCCTCCGGAAATCATCAGCGCCACGTTCTTCAGCTGGCGGCCCATTTCCGTATCCGGGTATTGGGCGACGGTAGCGCCGCCGGAGGCTGCCGCTTCGATCTGGTCGTAGTACACATTGGAACTGGTGATCTGGGAGCGCAGGAAAGCCAGCTCCTCTCCGTAGATCGTGCCCGGGAAATCGCTGCCGCCCCATTCTGCCAGGTCGCCCAGCGCGAAGGGGTCGTTCAGGGCAATGCTGTAGTTAGCGATTTGGCCCTGGCAGGTTTCCGAAACGAAATCGCCCATGGAGATGGCGAACGGTGCGGGATACTGGCTGTTGGGATATCCGTCGGGGAAACCGGGGAACTGGGTGTCGAGGTGGCGCCCCAGCCAGCCGGTCAGGCCGGTATTCTGTTCCGCTTGCTCCGGCAGCCCGGTATACCAGATTTGCATGGACTTGAAGTGGGAGCGGTTCTGGTTGGGGTAGCCGACACTTTGTACGATGCCCAGTTTTCCGTCGTCGAAAATGCCCTTCAGCCCCGCCATCTCCGGGTGGAACCCAACGGTATTGGTTACGTTGAGGATGCTGTTTCGCGGAATGATGATATTGGGCCGGGCATTGTACAGGTTGTCGTACTGGTCGAGCGGGATGACGGAGTTCAGGCCGTCGTTGCCGCCGCTGAGGCGGATCAGTACCAACACTCTGTCCGAATCCGGGTTGATAAAATTGAGAAACCAGGGCTGGCCTGCGGCGGACAGGCCGACGCCGTTTAATATAAAAGGCGCGCCGGCCGTTGCGCCGGCGGTTTTTATGAAATCTCTTCTTTTCATTTCTGAATCGGTTTTTGAAAAATGATCAAATGCGGGCTAACTCTCCACCGGTTGCGTTTTACATCAGGTGGAACTCGGGCATGCTGAGGATGGCGCTGAGCAATCCCCGGAGCCGGCTTTCGATGGAGGCGGCCAGTCCGGAGTTGGCCGGGTTCTGGGCGTAGGTTTGGTACTCCACCGTCCATTCGAAATCGGGAAGGCCCGCCAGCAGGATGTTTTTCAGGGTAGCGTACTGCCCGTCCGCCAGGGGTTTGGGCAGCAGGATTCTGGTAAACTCCTCCACAACCGAATCAGGATTAGAAGGATTGTCTATGGTTTCGATCAATTTTAACGCATCGGCGCGCATGTTCATGCCATTGGACGCAAAAGGCGGGATGCCGTTATTGCTCAGGTTCCGCGCCAGGAAAGTACGGGCAGGAAGCGTGGTGGCGCTGATCCAGTGCCGGTAGTACAAAGGTTCCCGGTAATAGGCCCTCCATCCGGCTACTTCGGGCAGGTCGTAGAAGGCCATTTGCATGGGGAGCATAAATCCATATAAGCCGTACCAGGAATCGTATTGCTGGCTTAAAGGCTGGGAATATTCTATCTCCAGAGGCTTGAGGATCGACATCAAAAAATCGGCGGGATTTTTTATCATGACGCCATAGTACTCAGGGTCCATGAAGTGCTCGCTGGATAACAATGCCCGGAGGGCGGGGGCAATCTCAAAGTCATTGTCCAGCAGGATCTGGGCCATGGGCCCGATCACATTAGCCTCGGTTTCGTCGTCGATCTCGTAGTAAACAAACCACATATACAGCTTGCGGCAAATGAACCGGGCAACTTCCGGCTGCTGGAAAATTATGTCCACCACCCGAAGGTATTCCTGAGGGCCCTCGTTGTTGATTACGGCATTGTTGAAACGGGACGAGAGCACTTTTGCTCCCGTATCGTGATGCTGTGCCCGGAACTCGGCCCCGATCTGCCCGTTGGTATAGATGTTGTTGTACCCATACCCGTAGTCGCGCCAACCGGTCAGCGCCCGGGCAATCTCCCGGACGTCCTGTTCGGTATAGTTGACATAATCGCCGGGCGCTACCTGTGGTTTTTTCCCGATCGTGAATAATTCGAGCAATTCCCTTGCGTAATTTTCATTGGGCGCCTGCGCCAGGTTGATGTTGCCGTTCAGGTATATCAACATGGCCGGGTCGATGGTCATTTCCCTGACCAGCTCCCGGAAGTTTCCGAAGGCATAGCGCCGGAGCAGGTCGACGTTCCTGTACAGGTATTTTGCGTCCTCTACTCCACTGACCGGGAAATGGTTGCGCCAGAATAAGGTGAGCCGTTCGCGGATCGAAATCCCTTCGTTCCAGAGCAGCCCGATTGTCCAGGCTTTCAGGCTCGTGCCGCGGTAGCCCAGGATGTTGCCGTAGCCGGTTGGGTTCGGGGCATTGACCCAGGTAGACCCGACCGGCACATTCGGGTCTCCTCCGAATTTGGAATTGAGCGGCGGCGCCGGCAGCGGCTGGTTCTCGAACAGTTTGTTCAGGGTGGCGGCCAGCCCCTGTTCTACAGCCCATTTGATCTGGCTGTAAGTTGGGGCGAACATACATCGCCGAAGCAGGTGAGCGGCTTGCTGGAAACCCCAGGGCCCGGAGTAGGGCGCCAGGCCGTTGAAAGATACCGGGGGGCGGGCATACGCCTTTTCTTCCTTCCTCCCCAGCAGGTTGAAGATAGCAGTTCTTCTGTCCATAAAATCGGTTTTTGGCAAACGAATAAAAATACCAACGTCATCAAAAGATGATCTCTTTTGGGCCAAAAGGTGCTATTGAAATAACTGGGGGAGGGTTCTGTGGAGTCTATTTATTCATGCGAAGATAATATTTTGTTTAATATTGAAAACTATTTTTTGTTGATTTTAATATTTTTCGTATAAAGCTTTGTGCTATTCCATCAGAGAAATGAGACGGCAACTCGTCATATTCGACTTCGACGGCACCTTGTCCAGAGCCGATACCATGCTGGCGTTCACGCGCTTCTGCCGGGGTAATATCCGCTTCTTCCTGGGCATGGCCTGTCTCCTGCCTGTGCTGCTGTGCTACAAAGCCGGCTGGATTCCCAACTGGCGGGCCAAGGAGCTTTTTCTCACCCATTTTTTTCGCGGGGAGCCGCTTGTCGAATTTCAGGAGGCCTGCAGGCGCTTCGGGCGGGATCGGATTCCCGGCCTGATCCGGCCTGAAGCGCTGCGCCAACTGGAAAAACACCGCTCGGAAGGCGGGCAGGTCGTCGTTGTAAGCGCCTCCGCCGAAGACTGGCTCGCCCCCTGGTGCCGGCACATGCAGGTTGATTTGCTTGCCACCCGCCTGCAGGCCAGGCAGGGGCGGCTGACCGGAAAGCTGGACGGCCCCAACTGCTTCGGCCCGGAAAAGGTTAACCGCCTGAAAGCTGCCTACCGCCTCCATGAATACGCGGAGATCATTGCCTACGGAGACAGCAAAGGGGATGCGCAACTCTTTGAAATCGCTTCCAGCTTTTATTATAAGCCCTTTCGGGGGCAGCGTTGAAACCTCTTTCCTGTTTTGCAGGGATAACAGCAACAGCTCTTTGCTGCGGTCCTGGTAAAGTATCTCGTATTGCTCACAAAGTTCAGCCAGAAATTGCGCCAATTCGGGTTCCCGCGAATATCCGATAGCCCCCAACAGGCCCGCCCCCTTTTTCTTTAAATTATCGACAACGGCTTCGTTCCACTGGCCTGCCAGTATCGTCCAGCCCTGCCGGCCCGAGTAATAATAAGTCACCGGGCTGACGTCGACCCCGCCTTTATGGATAGTATAGTCGCCTCCCATTATGATCTTTAAGCTGTCGGGCGACGCCTTTTTAATCTCCTGGGCCAGTATCCAGTTGGCAGTGTGTACCGGGGCGTTTTTATAGCAGGACTCAAATATGTGTTTTTTTCTCAGCGGGAAAAAAATCAGCAAGGCCAGGCAGGTAAGGAGGGAAAAGGGCAGCGCTGCAGCTTTGAACAGCCTCCTGCCGCTGTCCAGCGCCAAAAAATAAATGAAAAAACCGAAGGTGCTCAGGCCCAAACCAATAAAAAAAGAAGCTGCCGGAATGATGGTCAGCTGCCGGTAGGAGGTATCGGCCTGCCCTTCGGCAACAATGATGAAATAACAGGCGATGGCCAGCAGGTAGGCCACGAAAAGTTGTCCTCTTTTCAGAGAGAACAAAGATACCGCCAGCCCGGCCAGCAGGAAAAACAGCCCGGGCCCTCCTAAGAGCAGCACTCTGAGCCTCCAGAGCATGGTGTAATACCAGTCCATGGAACTCAGCATAGTGAAGGTCTGCATTTTATCATGGCCGCCAAACCGGCCTCCGAAGACCCCGAATACGTCTATGCAGTGTTGAGCGAGATAATAAGCATAACCATACCATAAGCCGGGAAGGATCAGAGCTGCTGCCAATGGCCAGGCCAATGCTCCGTATTTTTTAAAGTTGAACCGGCACTTCCGGAAACAAATCCACGCCAGCGGCAGCAGCAGGTACAGCGCCGTCGGTTTGAGGGCCAGGGTTAGCGAAAACCCCAGGATGGACAGGGCCAGGTCCTGTTTCCTCCTGAAGTCCATCCATTGTGCGTAGTGATAAATGGAGAAAACCGAAAAAAAGATCATCGCCGGTTCGGAGAACAGGATGTTCCTGAACGGGTCAAACAACGGGAAAAGGCCGGCAAAAAAAGCCGACGATAGCGCCAGGACTACCCCTGCTTCTCTCCTGGCAAGTTTATATACATACACCATCAGCAACAAAAAGGCGATAGCAGAGACGAGCCGGACGGAGAAGGCATTGATCCCGAACACCGGGTACAGCAAGCTGGCCAGGAAGGGGACGAGCGGGAACTCCATAGCCGTCACCCGGGGTTCTTCCGCCGGCCAGGATATTTCCGGCTTCAGGAAATGGTACCCGTGCCGGTAGTAGTTCTCCGAGATCATGATGTGGTCAATCTCTTTCCAAACCGTTCGGTCGATGTCCGGTATGTGAATCGTGGCCATCCGGAAAATTGCGAAAAGCACAACGATAGCCAGCAGGATGAGGTTGGCCTTCCTTTCCGGCAAACTGTCGTATCGCACGAATCCGTCCACCTTCTCAACGGACTTGCGCCAGGCTTTTACCAATTGCTTCATTTATGCTCATGCGGTTGTCCGGGAAAAAAACAAGATGGCAAGGACTGCCAAAAACCAAAGCAGGCCATTAACAACAAAGGGTTTATCCTTAAGCATCATCCAGGTCGGGTCGCCTCCCGACTGTTTGATATAGATCAGGTACAAATACCGGAAAATTCCGTAAATAACCATCGGGGTGGTCAGAGCCAGCCACTGGGTGCCAAACCGGGCGGCTGTCTCATCCGCCATGGTATACAGGGAATAGGTGACCAGCGCGGCACCGGCGCTGACGAACATGAGCCCATCGATAAATGGGAGCGTGTAATTCGCCAGGCTCTTCCGGTGGCGGCGGGCGCCGGCTTTGAGCGAGGCCAGCTCGTGGCGCCGCTTCCCGAACACCAGCAGCAGGGCCAGCAACAGGGTACAGATGAACAACCAGGGGGAGACGTCCACCCGGATAGCTACAGCCCCGCCCACTGCCCGGAGCAAAAAACCGAAGGCTACAATCATCACATCCAGCAGCACGACCCGCTTGAGGCCAAAAGAATAGCCCACGTTAATCAGGAAATAGGATAGCAAAACCGCCAGCAAACCGGTGTTGACAGAATAACCCAATGCCAGGCCCGAGGCCAGGAAGGCCGCCAAAGCTGCCAGCGCAACGTTGACGGGAACCCTGCCGGCTGCGATGGGCCGGTTTCTTTTCTCCGGATGCAACCGGTCGGCTTCGAGGTCCCGGATGTCGTTCATCAGGTAGACGCCGCTGCTCACCAGGCAGAACCCGGCGAACGCCTTCAGGCTGAGGATAACCGCCTCCAGGTTTAAAAAGGAAAGGGAAAAGAACAGTGCCGCAAATACAAGGACGTTCTTTATCCACTGATAAGGCCGCAGGCTAATGGCAATGCCGATAAGCATTAAACCAGAAGCCCTGGCCTTGCCGTTCAGGTCGACGATATGGGACATAAGTTTATGGGGTTTGTATGGCCCGGCAACAGAACCTGGCCTGGAGCGCCCCGACGATGATCTCGCCGGCCCGGCCGTCGCCGTAGGGTCTGTGGCTGTACAGGGGCACCCTTTCGCAGCTTACCGCCCGGACAATAGCGTCTGCGGCCCGGCATTTCACCAGGATATTGGCGCCCGCCGCCACTGTTTCCATCCACTCGGTTTCCGGCCGCAGGGTTACGCAGGGCGTCCCGACGAAAAAGGCTTCTTTCTGGATTCCGCCGGAATCGGTGACGATCTTGATCGCATTCTTTTCCAGCAGGATAAAATCAAGATAACCCAGGGGTTCCGATATCTGGATATTGCTGCCCGGGACGATCCCGAACCGCTTCAGGTTCTTCCGGAGGCGGGGATGGGCTGCTAAGATCACTTTCTCTTTTAGCCGGGACAGGCCCTCTATAATCTCGCTTAGCTGCCGGCCATCATCCACATTGTAAGGCCGGTGCAGGGTAGCCAGATAATAACCCCGGGGTTGGAGGCGCAGCTCAGCCAGGATGGATGATCGGCGCTCCGCCATTTTCAGGCCTTTCAGGATCATGTCGTACATGACGTCACCGCTGAAGCAAGCCTTGCTTTCCAGGCCTTCTCTTTGCAGGTTAGCCAGCGCCGTACGGGAAGGGGCGAACAGCAGGTCGGATATATGGTCCGTCGCGATGCGGTTGATCTCCTCCGGCATGCACCGGTTGAAACTGCGCAGGCCCGATTCGACATGGGCCACCGGAATATGGAGCTTGGCCCCCACCAAAGCCCCCGCCAGCGTCGAGTTGACGTCGCCGATTACCACCAGGGCGGCGAAGGGGTGTGCCAGGCATAATGCCTCCAGCTTTTTCATTATTTCTCCTGTTTGCCGCGCGTGCGTATTCCCTTCTGCGCGCAGGTGGAAACCGGGGGCTGGAATAGCCAATTCCTCAAAGAAAATATCGGACATCATCCGGTCATAATGCTGGCCGGTGTGGGCTATTTTGTAAGGCATGCCACTTTCCTGCAGTGCTCGGCAGATCGGCGCTATTTTTACAAAGTTCGGCCGTGCGCCAACGACGAATAAAATGCACTTCTTATCCATTAGGGAATGGCCAGCGTTTTGGTGGCTTTTTGTTTTCCGAATATTGCCTGCACGTAGTAGATTCCGGCGGGCCAGCGCCTGAGGGAGATGTCCGAATGATGCGTTATGCCTTCAAACTCCTCTTTATAGAGAATATTTCCGGAAGGGCCGGCAATGCGGAGCGTTCCGCGCTGTTTTTTATGGAATCGCAATACCACCTGCACCTGATCCAGCGCCGGATTGGGATACAACTCAAATTCGAGGATTCCGTCGCAGTCACCTGTGCAGGGGAAGGTGTCGTTTTTGCCCCAGTCCGGCTCTTCCAGGAAAACCCGGTAAGTCTGCAGCTGCTGCTGGCCGACGGGCGTCAGCAGGTTGCCGTCCCTGACCGGCGCCGGCCCGAGGTCCGTTTCCAGGTGGGTGGCCTGATAAGCGGCCAATACCTCCTGTTCGAAATCTGCCAGGCCAAGATGGTTCTGGAAATCCATATTCCACAGCCGCAACACCAGGCCGCCATCCGCTATCCCTTCTTCGGCGGGTTTCAATGCCCACAGCAGGATGCCGCCGCCGGAGACCTGCATCAGGGAAAAGGTGTCGCCGGGCAGCATTGCGCCGTCTGCGCTCCGGACCATCCGGGCGATCAGTGGGTTTTGGTGCTCCAGGGCGAATTTCATGGATTGGGCCGCTGAGTAGCCTCCTTCCCGGGCCTGAAGGGAAAACCGGTTGGCGAATTCCGTGAAACCGCCCTGGTTGGGAATGCCCGGGCTGGCCATGTTCCCGCCGATCAGGACATTGGCCTGGGCGGTGCTTTCGTCGAGAAAGTTGGTGGTGCTGTTGCCCAGCTTCATAAAAGCCGCGCCCTGGCTGGACAGGGAGATGCCGTAACCGCCCGCGTCAAAGTGAACGAAGTGGTTCAGCGTCTGCCAGTCGTGGCGGATGCCCAGCCCGGGAGGAGCATAATGGCCGCCGCCGGAAGTATATTTAGCTTTCAGGATAGCGCCCAGCTCTTCGTGCCAGGCAACCGGATTGTCGAGGTTGAAAGAAAAGGAATACATCCTGGGGCCGTTGCCGAAGGCTTCCGTTATCTGGTTGAGAATATCAACGCGGTTGATCCCCCGATACAAGGTGATGTAGGTGGTGTGTTGCAGAGGTTTGGGCGAAGTGCAGGCAATGGTGCCTGAAACCGGCCCGTTGTACAGCAGGGAGAGGCTGCCCGCCTGGCCGGCCCCCTGGCCGAAGTCGTTCGCGTAACGCCCGTTGGTTACACGGACGAGTTCCCGGTTCTTTGCCTTGTCGATCATGCTGGTGATGGCGCCTTCCCGGGTAACGGTAAGCCGGTAGAGCCCATTTTCGAAAACGTTGCCGTTGAGGGCGGCGGCATCGGGCAACTGTCCGCCCGGCCCGGGTTGAATCTCAAAAACTTTATACCCCACGGAGGGGACATCCGGCGCGAGGATTTGCAGGTATTGGATGTTGCCGACCCGGATGACCTGGTGAGGCACCTCCGAATTGTCGCTAATGTCTATGACCTTTATGTTCGTACTTCCCTGGTACTCCAGGTTTGCCGCTTCGGAGCGGGGCCACCCCAGGGGGTTGAAGACGAAGAAGCGGGGCCGGGAGGAAGGCGAAGGGATGAGGGCCGCCAGGGTGCCGAGGGCGGCCTCGTACAGTTCGTCCACGTAATCGGTTACGGTTTGTTGAAGGCTGGCTTGCCATTCATTGCGCTGATCGGGACAACAGCCGTGGAAGGCAAAGTTGTGTTCCCAATAGGAACCCAGGGCGATATAGGCTTCCTCTCTTTTTGCTTTCCGGGCTTCGAAAAAACCGGGTTCCGCCAGGCTGGCCAGGCTGGCGGCGGCTTCGGCGGCGCGCAGCTTTTCAACTGAATTCCGGATGGCCGCCGTCGGGGCTGCCAGGGAAGCGCAGTTGACGTCCCAGTCGTTTCCGTACGTCCAGGATTCGGCAGGGAGGCTGTTGACGTCGTAGACGTCCAGGAAATGCTCGAAGAAATCGGTTTCGTTCGAGACATAAACCTGCCGGCTGCTGTTGGACCCATCCCGGGCAATGCCGGGGAAGGAGCCGTCAGTCACCTGGAGGCCGTCCCATCCAAAACCGAAAGCGCCGGCGATGCGGTAGGGGTAGCCGGCCGTATTGCATTTCGCGTCGCATTCGGCAATGGCGTTTGCCGCATACCGGGCTTCCGCGTATCCGCCGGGCCGCCGGGTGCCATCCTGGGTGGAAAAATCGTACCATTTCATCACCACGCCCCGGCCGTCGGGGCCCAGGTATCGGTAGACCTCATTGGCCCTGTTGGCCAGGCCGGACAGCGAAACAGGGGACTGGCAGCCGCAGACTCCTTTCCAGGAATACCGGGCGCCGGCGCCGGCCCACAGGGAGGCCAGGCCCAGCGGCTGGGTCTGGTTTTCCATGCTGGCCACCAGGTTCAGGCCGAGTTGGTATTCTCGGTCGAGCCGCCCGGCCCAGTACATGCCGCGCAGGACGGCCTCGGTGGGCTGCCCCCCGTAGGTGGAGACCAGATAATTGAAAGGCAGGCTGAAATGGCCGCTCCGGATTCGGCTGATCAGGCGGCCGAAGGCCTCCGGAGAGCGGTATTTCTGATACGTATAGGCATACCAGGCGCCGTCGAGGTTGTATCGGCTCTGATAGGGCGTGGGCCAGCCGAGGGTGTTCCCGGTTTGTTCCAGGTAGAAATCGATCTCGTTGAGCGCCACAGCCCGGTAGGCATCGGCGTCCCCGCTCCAGAAGTAATCGGTATGGTTGTCGTTGGCCAGGTAAATGTGCTTCTGCTGGCCAAACAGAGGGAGCAGGGAGAAGAAGGCCAGAAAAACCAGAGTTGTCCTGTAGAGGCTGTTGTTCATGGATATTTTGTTTTCTCAGCGCCTATTGAATGCGATACAGGTAATACTGCGGGTTCTGATAAGCCAGGTGCAGGCATGGGATATCCTTCACCTCAAAATCTGCCAGGAGGTAATCAATGCGGTACTTTTGCCGCAATTCGCACAGGTAAGGCGGTTCTTCGGTGACTTTTGCTTTTTCCTGCATGCGGACGTACCAACGGTACAGTTCCTCAGGGTTGGGGGAAACCGGCCCGAATAAATAGGAGACAAACCGCTCTCTTTCCGTTCTTCGCATGATAGACAGGTCCATGTCAAAGAAGGCGAATTCGGGGCTGCGGATGTCGAATTCGGTGTTGTCCGACAAGAGGCTCTTTTTCGACAACAACAACAACACTGCGTCCCTTTCCGTATTGTTTTTTACAAAACCAACCATTTCTTCATACGCCGGATTTGAGCCGGGGGATAAGATCAGCCTGGCTTCGATGAACAACCGGTAGGTGTTTCTGGGCAGTGGGGCGAATAAAAAACAGGTCAATACGGCAAACTGGAAATAGGGATAATGCCGGGGAAGGAAAAAGAAGTATTTCAGGAGGACAACCAGCTGCAAAAACACCAGAAACGTGAACAGCGTATTTATCCGGAAAGGAAAATATTTGATAAAAGAGCCCTCCCGGTCAAAAAAGGCGATGATCAGCCAGAGCATAAGGCCTGCGGCTATTACCGTATTCAACGCGATCACCTTTTTATTGAGTTCGCTCCGGTAAACCCGGAGCGGCAAAGCCGATATCAGGAAGAAGGCGATGAATAGCAGGACGCCTTCGAGATGGGCGCTTATAAAATACGGAATGCTGGCGAAAAGCCCGATGAGAAATGGCATTTTGAAATAACAGTAAATCCAGTCTGCGCTAACCGGGGTATCGTTTGGCGAAATGCTCCCCTTCAATGTCGGCAGAAGAAAAATGAACAGAGGAATCATGGCAAGCACATACGCCAGGCCAAGTCCGATAGCCTGCTTGTAGTCCTTTTCCCAGATCAGATAGTAAACGAAGAAATAAAGGGCAAACCATCCGCCCACCAGCAGGTGGAAATACGAAGCGATTACAGTGAACAGGACTGCCCTCCGGTATCTTTCCGCAAAGCCGTAATACAATGCGAAAAGGACAAAAAAATACGCGAATCCCTTCGGCTCGAAATCGAGGAAGATAAACTCCCCGGCAAAAAAAGATTGAAGGCCAAAATACAAAAAGGCCAGGTGAAGCACTATATCCGCATTATCCAACCGGAACAGCCGGTACAATTTCGCCAGCGGCCAGGCCAGCAGCAGGCACAGCAGCAACCTGCCTATGCCGGCGGTGGCCTCGAAGGAAAAAATGCTCAGCAAAAAACCTGCGATATACTGGAAAAGCAACCGCGTACTGGCAAATTCCGACAGAATGGCGGAATTTTGTATCCAGTTGGGTTCGTAGAATTGCTTGGCCAGCGCCAGATATCCCTCTTCATTAGGGCTTAACCTGAAGCCAAAGAAGAACAACAATAACAGAAAAATAAGGAAGGCGTATTGATTGGCCCCATTGACCAGCCGGACAATGCGGCCAATCAGGGAGGCAAGCCGGAATTCGTTTGAGCCCTCCAGGTTCAGATTGCCTGCCCGTTCCCGGTCAAGTAGAGAATTGCCGTCCATGATTGTTGGTGCTTTTCATCTTCAATTCACCCTCGCCTTTTTCCAGCTGATTGCCCAAAATGGTCGTGTTGATATGAAAGAGCTCTTCGAAGTACCGCTTATTCTGCAGGGAAAGGAACCCGATACCCAGGAACTGCAAGGCAATGATGAGCGTCACGCCGCCCACCATGAAGGAATAGGGCCGTTGCTGGAATACGGTGGCCACCGCCATGCCAAACCGGTCTTCAAAATTGCCGGCCGCCAGGGCTATTTCCGGAAGGATGGCAAAAGTGTGGGCAAATATCCAGGCAATAATGTACAGGGATACCAGGAGCAAGCCCAGGCCAATGCTCATAAAGAGGATATAGGGCCGGAAGATAAACCCGGACATCAGCCCGGCCAGAATGTTGCTGAAAATGCGCATGCCGGAAGCCCTGCCCGTCTTTTGCTGGCCGCTCCAGTCCAGATGGGCCGGTATCTCCTCGATCCGTGCCCGCAGGATCATTGCCTTATACAGGATTTCCGGGTTGATAGAGTAGGTGATGGATTTCAGGTTCAGTTTGCGGAGAAAATCTTTTTTGTAAACCCGCACCATGCCGGTAAAGGTATGGATTTTCTGCGGAGACATGGCCCGCATGATCCGGTTGACGCCCCGGCTGAGCAGCAGCCGGAATACCGGGACATTGGTGTGCCTGCCGCCCTGCATGTATGGAGACGCCAGGACAATGTCGGCATCAGTTTCGATGATCCGGGCCAGCAACCGTTCGATGTGAAGCTCTGAATAGCTGAGGTCAATGTCCAGCGTCACGATATAATCTCCGGTTGCGATCCTGAATCCGGTTTGCAGGGCGCCGCCCAAGTTGCGGTTGACGACGTGATGGGCTACTTTGGCTTCCTTATGCTCTGCGGCAAACCGGTCGGCTATGGCACCTGTGCCGTCCGTGCTTCCGTCATCGACAATGATCAATTCCCAACGAAAGGAATGTTCCTGTCTCTTCAGGTAGCTGCACAGCCTCTGCAGGTTGTTTTCTATGATCGCCGATTCATTGTATGCAGGAGTGACGATGCTGACCAGGGGGCGGGTATCTGCTTTTTTGGAAAGCGTTGCCCTTATCCTGCTGCGAATAGCGGTGCGGTTGCTTTCACGGATGTTTTGCATGGTTCTTTGGTTTCTTTTGGGTTATACTATCTGGCTGGCCAAGCTCAGGCGCCCGGCAGCGCCGGCACTACCTCATTTCGGCCAATACGCTCTGAGCCGGCCTGCCCGAAAGGCCTTCCTGAAGGAAGTGGGCGGCGTGCCGGGCCATGCCTGCGAGTTTGAAATGCCGCCCCAGTTTTTCCATTACCCCGGTAAATACTTCTGCCTTTCGCTCGCTGCTGATGTGCATGCCGGGAAAGAACTTCAGCCGGGGTGCCCGTTCTCCGCTGATCAGGTCCAGCGGATGAAGGAGAAAGCTGGGCTGCGTGCCGGTGGCCTGGCACATCCGGATTGCCAGGCTGAGGTACAGGTCCATGAGCGCGGGGGAAAATCCGTTGAGGTATAACAGATAGCTGAGGTGAAATGGCGTTTTAATGACCGGGATGGTGGTCACCGGCATCTCCAGCAATGTTTTGCCGCTCTCCAGTTTCCAGAAATAGGGCTTCACCGGCCGCAGGCCGTCCCGGAAGCTGCCAAACAGTTCCTTTCGGGCCTCCCGTTCTTCGCGGGATAACCTGGCGGTGCGGAAATAATACATTCGCGCCAGCGGGCCAATGTAAGTGGGCAGGGTGGAAGCGTCGTATACATAGCCGCGTTCGGCCAGCACGTCCAGCAGGGCGGGGCTCCAGCTGAAGCCCGGCCCGCGGAAGCCGGCCGGCCGCTGTCCGGTAACCCGTTCGATCTGCGCTTCCGCCCGTTCGACCTCCGCCTCCAACGCCTCCCGGCTGTAAGTGTGCAGCCAGGACTCGTGCCGGAACGAGTGGTTGCCCACCTCGTGCCCCCGGCGGGCAATCTCCTGAATATACTCCTTGTTCTTGTCGAGCGCAGCGTCCTGCCCGACGATGAAAAAAGTGATCCGGAGCTTCAGCTGGTCCAGCAGGTCCAGGACAGCAGGCACAAAGGTGTCGAGGTAGGAGGGATAGTTCTCCCATCCGGCGTCGCCGTGAATCTTCAGGTAGGTCCAGAGGTTGTCGAGGTCCAGCGATAGGCTGGCTAATGGCTTGTTCATTGGTTTTGGGGGGATTGGTTTATGTTTATATTGCTATATTGCTGCTGCCGTCCTGCCTGCAGGATAGCGGGCAGCTCCCGGTCCGCCAGCAGCAGCGTTTCGTTGACGTTCAGCGTCCCGTTGACGATGTGGGCGGTATTGAGGATATGGACGCCGGGCAGGGAGGTGGAAACCGGAGGCAGCTTTCCGGAATAGCCGATAGTGGGCAGGGCAAACACGTGAGGTGCCCGGGCCACCCGGAAATCCGCCAGATCATCCCCGGCAATCTGCCCGTACATCGCCTTTAGGCTTTTCCGGAAATGCTCCTTTATTTCCTCGTCGCTCTGCCGGAAGATCGGGTCGCTGCTTCTTGCATATTTGGGCAAATAAAGCAGGTGGCGCCCATTGAAAGAGGACGGCGGTACGATGTTTGTCATTTCGATCACCCCGGTAAAGGGGCTTGGGTCCGTTATGTTGGTCACGTAAAAAGGGGATAGGCTTTTTTTCAAAAACAAGGAAGCGCAGACGACGCCCAGGTATTCGATCTTCCGGTGCTTTTCGGCTTCTTCCGCGCTCAGGCCTTCGCACAGGCGGGCGGCAACCGGAGAGGGGACGGTGAGGATGGCCTGGTCGAAGACCGAACGGTTGCCGTGTTCATCCTCTACGATGACCTCGCCCTGATCATTGCTGCTGATCCGGCTGGCACGGAAGCCCGTGCAGGCCCGGACCCCCTGCGCCCGCAAATGCCGGGCAAAGCAATCCAGTATCCGGGCATAGCCGCCTTCCACATAACCGAACATCTCTTTCTTCAGGCCCGTCCGCCGGGCGGCATACATGCGCTGGATCGTCGCCCAGATGAAGGCGGCCGAGGTTTGCCGGTAACTTTCTCCCAGCTTGGCCCGCAGCAACGGAAGCCAAATCTTGTCGAAGGCCCGCTCTCCCGACAGCCGTTTCAGCCAGTCGGCGACGTAAATACCCTCCAGCCGCTTCCAGTTCCTGGCCTTCGAAGCGTAAAATATGGTAAACCCGAGCCGCAGCTTATCGATCAGGGACAATGGCGGGAAACGCAGGAATTCCAGCGTGTCGGACATGGAATGCAGCTTGCCGTCCGTATAAAATCCCGTTTTGGTTTCCACCCATCTGGTTTCCTTTTCCAGGCCGATCTCTCTGAGCAGGCCGCGCAGCGCCCCGTCAGAAAGCAGGATGACGTGATAGAATTTATCCCAGGCAAGCCCGCCAGCTTTCCAACTGGCAGTTAGCCCGCCCAGCGCCGGGCCGGCCTCCAGGATGGTAACCCGCTGGCCCTGCTGCGCCAGGCGGTTGGCCAGTTGCATGCCCAGGATGCCGCCTCCGACAATGGCCCAGTGTTTTTGAGTGAATTCCATGCCGATGAATTTTGCCTGCCGGGTTCGCGTTAGCTTCCTTGTTGCTGAACCCGGCAGCGCCCGCCTGCCCGTAATGGCAGGCGGGCCGGCAGGTTTATCGAAGAAAAGGTTTTGAAATAATGCTGGCGAACGCGTGGTTTTATCAGGAACAAAACCAGCGATGCCAGTATATACTGACCTGGCGGGCTTTGCAGTCGACAAAACCTGCCGTGCGTTAGCATAAAATTTTACTTGCCCACCGCAGTTGCCGGCAGCCCGCGATACTGCCTGAGCGCACATGCCACCAGCCGGGAAGAAAAACCGCGATAAGGCGGTACTTCCCCGACCGGCCCCGGTTCCGGGATCAAACAGCCGGTATTGCAGCTGGCAGCCAGGCGCCGGACATCCCGGAACCTGACCCGGCCAAACTCCTCCGGAACAAATTGTTCATTCAGGAATTCCGTGAGGGCGAAAACCTCATTGGCCACGCCTTTTTCAACCGCGCGGAAACCCCGGTACACAAAGTCGGCAAATTCCTCGGCGGGTGCTTTCGCACCCCGGCCAATGCCGGCAAAAGCGATTCCACGGGAGACGGCTTCTATCCGTACGGGCAGGTTGCAGGCTTCTACCATCCCTTTCAATTTCAGGGCCTTGTCGAAGATTTCACCCCTGCCCTCCAGATAGCTCTTATGAGCGGTAGCCAGGAAAATATAATCGGCATCGTAAACGGCACAGCCGAGGCTTCGGGTAAAGTGCCGGTTGAGCCGCGTACGGAGCAGGTTCTGGTCGTCGGGTTTGACGAAGGGGTCGTGCAGGGTGACCCGGCAACCCTTTTCGATCAGTTGGCGGGCCAGCGCCAGGGATGGAGCGTTGCGGGTGTCTTCCGAATTGAAGCGGTAGGCGGTGCCCAGGATGGCCACCTTTTTGCCCCCGAGGCGGCCAAACCGGCGCTCCGCCAGCCGGATGGTTTCGGCCGGCGATTCCTCGTTGATCAGGCGGGCCTGGAGGAAGAGGCTGTCCGCAGTGTCGAACCCGCTCTCCGCCCGGCGCCAGCAGAGCAGGGCGCCGTCTTTTGGCAGGCAATGGCCGCCCACGCCGGCCGTGGGGATCAGCAGGCCGCCGCTGGGCACGGCGTTGGGGTCCAGGGAGGCGGCGTCTACCTGCGCCAGCCTTTGATTGACCTGGTCCCGGAGAGCATAAAAATCAATGTCGTGCCGGTTGCAGTACCGCGCGATTTCGCTGGCGTAGGCGATGCGCACGTCCCGGTAGGCATTTTCCAGGGTTTTGACGACTTCGGCGGCCAGGCTGCTGGCCGGATGGAGCGCCCCTTCGGTAACGATATGCCGGTAAATGGCCCGGATCAGGAAAGGCGTCCCGGCGCGCAGGCCGGCCACCAGCTTGTCGGACCGGCTGATCCGCTCGACCAGCCTGCCCGGCATGACGCGGTTGGGGCTGTTGCCCAGGAGAAGGTCCTGCCCTTCAACCAGGCCATAACGCGCAAAATGATCCGCAATCAGTGTGTTCATAGTGGAAGGGGCCAGGGTGGATTCGAAGATGACCAGTGGGACGTGGCCCGCCGGCTTTTCCCGCAGGGCGGCAGCCAGGCTGTCCAGCGCGCCGAACAACGGCCCGTAGTCCGGTTCGCAGCTGTCCGGCTTTTTATCGGTTTGTACGCACACCAGGACGACATCTGCGTCGGCTATTTGCCGGTAATCATGGGTGGCGGAGAGCAATCCTTCCTTTACGGCTCCTTCGACAATGCCGTCCAGTTCCGGCTCGATGCCGCCGATGACGGACCGGCCGGCATTGATGGCGCCCACCTTCCAGCCCGAGTTGGGGGAGTTGCGCTGCACGACGACTACTTTCGCAGGCTGGCTTGCCCCGATCCTGATCCTGGCGCGGGCCAGCAGGGCCGCCATGGGCATACCTACGATGCCGGGGCCGATGACGGCTATCTTCCGGACTTTCCAGTCAAAATGGCTGTTTTCATTCAGTTTGATCTTCATGAGGGATGGGTTTTGGGGGTGGAGTGAGTGCCCGCCTTCGCCAAGGCTTGCGCCTCCGCTAAAGCTTCAGCGGCACATGGACGGACGGGTAAAAATGAGGTAATTTTACCCGTCCGAGCATAGCGAGGACGGGGGGTGAAAAAATCAGGGCCTCTGGTCAATGAAACGCCGGAACCACAGTTCGATGCACAGGGCGCCCCACAGCCTTCTGCCGAAGGCCCGCTCGGCATTGGCCAGTTTTTCCATTTCCTTCTTGTCGAAAATGCCCCGTTCGCGGCACGGCCTGGACAGCAGGACGTCTTTGATGAAATCCGAAGCTTCGTTCTTTGCCCATAGGTGCAGGGGGACGGGAAACCCCATCTTGTCCTTCCGATCCAGGATTTCCGGAGGCAGGATATTCCTGGCGGCCTTTTTCAGGATGTATTTCAACTCTCCTCCCCTGAATTTCATGTTTACCGGCATGGAGCAGACCAGTTCTACGATCCGTTTATCCAGCAGAGGCACCCTGGATTCGAGGGAAACCGCCATGCTCATCCGGTCTTCGACGTGGAGCAGGCCGGGCAGGCTGGCGAACAGGTCAAAGTGGGTCATTTTGTTGTAGTAGGACAAGGTGTCGGGGTGGTTGAAAACCTCCTGGAACCGATGGAAGATGGCCTCCTTGTCGTAATCTTTGCGGAAATCCTCCGCGTATAATTTCAGGGTGCTTTCGCTGCGGTCGATGAGGTGGAAATAACGGCGGTCCATGTCCAGGAAAGCGCCCTTTTTCCAGAAGTTGCGCATCATGGGAATATACTGCCGGAGGTAGGGCAGGTTAGGGATCACGGACTGCAGGGAGACGACGTGTTCCTCCTCGTCGTTGGTTTCGAATATGGCGCCCTTGAGGGCTTGCTCGAGATAGGCCACCATATAGCGGGCGTAACCGCCAAAGATTTCGTCGCCGCCCTGCCCGCCCAGCGCCACTTTGACGTTGTCGGCGGCCAGGCGGGAGACCATATACTGCGGGAAGAGCCCCGGGCCGGCAACCGGCTCGTCCATGTAATAGATCAGCCGGGGCATCAGCTCGACGAATTCCCGGCCGGTTGGATAGGTTTTATACATTTGCGCCTGGCACTCCCGGGCGGCGATCTCGGCGTAGGGCGTTTCGTCGTACTCCGGCCCTTCCGGGAAAGCTCCGGTAAAAACCTTCAGCCCTTTGTGAACATGCCTCGATGCCAGGATAGAAACCAGGCTGGAATCAATGCCGCCGCTGAGGTAGGCGCCGACCGGCACGTCGCTGCGCAGCTGTATCTTGACGGCATCTTCCAGCAGGCGCTGTATTTCATAGATGAAGTATTCCTGGGTGTGGTGGGTATCTACCTTGAAGCTGAGTTCCCAGTACTTGGCCAGGCGTAATTTTCCGGATTTCAGATCAAAGGACAGGAAATGCCCCGGCAACACCTTTTTAATGCCCCGGAAGAGGGTCTTTTCTCCGAGCAGGAACTGAAAAGTGAGGTATTCGTCCAGGGATTCGCGGTCCGGTGCGGCTTCGACTTCCGGGTGGGCCAGGATCGCCTTGATCTCGGAAGCAAAGATCAGCTTTTCCTTGTCTTCGTAAAAATACAGCGGTTTAATTCCGAAGTGGTCGCGGGCGGCGATCAGCCGGCCCCGGGCCTTGTCGTAAAGCAGGAACGCGAACATGCCGTTCAGCCGGCCGATGGCGCTTTCTCCGTATTCCTGATACATCTTCAGGATCACCTCCGTATCGGAATGCGTGCTGAAGCGATGTCCTTTCTGAACCAGTTCCTGCCGCAGTTCGATGTAGTTGTAAATCTCTCCGTTGAAAACAATGGTGCAATCCCCGTCGGCCATGGGCTGGCGGCCGGAATTGATGTCGATAATGGACAGCCGCCTGTGGTAAAACCCGACCGGGCCGTCGAGGAAGGCGCCTTCGTCGTCCGGGCCGCGGTGTTGGAGCAAATCGCCCATCGCCTTCAGCACAGCGGCTTCGACAGGGGCTGGTTTTTTGTTACAAATGCCGGCGATTCCACACATCATGCGAAGTATTCAGTGCCGGCCGATGGGCAACTGCTGTTCTCAACCGGAAGCGCAGCGCATCGGTAAGCGTGGGGAGGGAATTATAGGTTGATTCCTCGTCGCTGTTGGGAATTAAAACAAGGCCTCCCTTCCCGATTTTATCTAAAGCTTCGATCATAGCCGGGAGAGCGGCCTTCTGGTTTTTTCGGACCAGGGAATGAAAGGTTTCGTCCGGCGAAACGTCGAATGCCTTTTGAACTATGATCGCTCCGGCATCTATTCCTTCGTTGACAAAATGAATGGAAATGCCGGTTTTTTTTTCTCCCTTGTACAACACCCAAAACGGGGTGAGCCTGCCCCGGTTTTTGGGAAGCAGGGCGTTGTGCCGGTTAATGACGCCAATTTTGGGAATATCAAGCAAAGGCTTTCTGAGAATACTCTGGCATTGGTTGATGATGACGTCGATATCCAGTTTCCGTATCTCTTCCTGGAAGTTTTGGCTGTTTGGCGTTTTGACTGTCCAGGTTGGAATGCCTTTTTGTTTGGCAAAAGACAGGATAGAAGGGTCTCCGGACAACCCCAGGGCATGTGCTTTTTTTGCAATGTGGAACCAAATGACCTTCCAGGCATTGACAGCAAAATACGGGAAGCCCATAATGAGCAACAAGGAGAGGATATAGGTGAGCTTTGAACGGTTTCTGCCAATGCTCAGCCGGCTACCTTTCGCGACCGCCAGCCCAACGACCTGCCCCGGCTTGTTTTCAATGATATGCCTGATGAATGGATTGGTCTGTACGGGGTCGTCCATCGTGATGATGAAAATTCTCATGGTAGTTCAGCTTGTTTAGTTGGGGCTTCCAGCGCCCCCAATAGCCCGGTTTCCCGGCAGTATGTTTGCAAAGGGACAGAAATGTATCCGCGCCTGGCGTAAAAGGATATTTCCTTTTCGTAAAGCTGGGCGACGGCGGGCCCCAGGTTTTTTGCTTTCAGTTTTGACCGGAGGACATCCTTCAGCAGGTAAGCAAAGAGGTTGCTGTTCCGCCGTTCGATGGCCCGTTTTTCGGTGGATTCATCGAGGAACTCATTGGGGTGGATGTCAAAAACGATGGGTTTGCCGTTCCAGTTGTTTTCCTGGTGCGACAGATGGCGTTGGACGCCGGTAATGAAAGGGAAAACCCGCATTGTGGTGCTCGTGTAGGGAAAAAAGGTGGCGGACAAAGGCACTTCCACCAGGGAGCTGTTGCCTTTTTTAAAGATGTTGTTTTCATCCACCCGGTAGGGGAGGCGCGGCGCCGCCAGCCACTTAAACTTTTTTCTGCTTCCGAAAGAAAGAAAAAAATCAAAACGCTGGGAAGCCACTGAGCTGTCGATCCGGTAACCGCTTTCGATGAGCGCCCGGGCCGTATGCTCGCCTACCCTCAGGGCGGGCGAGCGGAAGGAAATGACCTCCTGGCCGCTGATGTCCTCCAGGATTTTCCTGGACGTTTGCAACTGATACAGTTGGGCTTTGAACGGGAGCGCGTCCAGCCCGTCTTCTTTTTTGTGGGATAAGCTGTGGCTGCCCACTTCATGGCCGTCCTTCAGTACCATCCGGACCACGTCCGGGTATAACCGGGCAATGTGGCCGGTAAAGAAAAATGTGCTCCGGATGTTGTGCCTCCGGTAAATATCCAGCAAAACGGGCATTCCCTCTTTCCAGACTTTCAGGCCGGTTTCATCCCGCAGGGCATTGTGCCAGATAGAGGTGGTTTCCACATCGTTGGTCCATAGCGCGTACTTAACCATTCGCTTTTCTGTTTACGAGGAAAAACTTGACGATGTTCTTCAAATTCTGCAGGATCAGCTCCTTGTACCAGCCAAATCCCGGCTCAAACCAGCGATGCGGATGCGTATTGATCATGAGCT
This sequence comes from Phaeodactylibacter sp., assembly GCA_024102975.1. Taxonomy (GTDB): domain Bacteria; phylum Bacteroidota; class Bacteroidia; order Chitinophagales; family Saprospiraceae; genus JACJXW01. The sequence continues at coordinate 25,818 of JAGFJD010000195.1, forward strand.
GGGCCGGCAGCCGGCCTTCTGCGAGCAACTGGATCAGATGGGCAGTGCTTTTGATGGGAATATCGAACCCGGAGTGTACTTTGTCTCTGACGCTCACCTGGCTGTTGTTCCAGGCCCTGCCGGTATCCGTGATGTAAAAGACTTTCGAGAAGTCAACGTCAAAGTAGGGTTCGGCAATGATCCCGAAGTCCCGGTAATCGTAATGCTCCCAGAGTTTCCGGTTGTCCCACCGGGTCATAGGGCTTCCGTGCATGCAAATGGTTTTCGAGGGGTAGAACTTCCGGAGCCGCCGGAGCTGGGCGGCAAAGTGTTTTATGGCTTTTTCGTGATCTCCCCTCGTGATCGTCAGGTCTTCATAATGGTAGGCCACTTCGTGGCCCAGGGCGGTGACTTTGCCGATGATTCGCTCATCCCAGACCGAAGGGACAACCCGGAAGAAATAGGTCGCTTTTAACCCCCTTTCCTGTTCTATCCTGGCCATTTTAAGGGCATTGGAGGGGATGCGGTCTACGTCGTGACGGAGGACGGCCACCTTGCCGCCTTGATTGCCGTCGGCAAATTGCTCGAAGGTTTGGAAGAGATATCCGTTCCCGGACAGAGCGTCCAGCAATTGCTTGTAGGTTTCCAGGGTGAAATCTTTACCTGACATGTAAACATTGGTTTTGAGGGGTTGCCTGGCGCCGCCCGGCTACAAGGCGGAAAATGGAGTTCAAGCTTGCGGGTATCCGGCCACAGCCGCTGCCCGCCCTGCATACAAGGAGCCTATTTTTTTCACGATCCGCACTGCGGCGCGCCCGTCCCAAAGAGGCGGTATGCCCCCTTTTTTCCATTTGCCGGCCAGTATCCTTGCCATGGGGGCGGCCAGGGCGGCAGGGTCGGTGCCGATCAACTCGTTGGTGCCGGTATGGATCGTTTCCGGCCGCTCGGTGCTGTCGCGCAGGGTCAGGCAGGGTACGCCCATCACAGTGGCTTCTTCGGTAATGCCGCCGGAGTCGGTGATAATGCCTCTGGCATGCCGGGCCAGATAGTTGAACTCCAGATACCCGAGGGGTTCCGAGCAGATCAGCCCGGGAGCTTCCAGCATCAGGTTGTTCAGCACTTTGGCCGTCCGGGGGTGAACGGGAAACACGACCGGCTTTCCTGCTGCGCAACGGACGATCTCTTTCAGCAGCAGGAGCAGCCGCTGTTCTTCGTCTACATTCGTCGGGCGGTGCAGGGTGAGCACGAAGTACTCTTTTTTGCGCAGCTGCCTTTCCCGCCACAGGGCCGGCGGCCGCAGGCGGCTCTGGTTGGCCAGGAGCGTATCTATCATGGTGTTGCCCACCAGGTGGATGCGGCCCGGCGAAACGCCCTCCCGCCGGAGGTTTTCTCCCGCCAGGGCGGAGGTCGTGAAACAATGATCGCAGATCGCGTCGGTAACGATGCGGTTGATCTCTTCCGGCATAGTGCGGTCGCCCGAGCGGATGCCGGCTTCTACATGAGCTACGTCAATACACAGCTTTTTGGCAGCCAGAGCGCAGGCCATGGTGGACGTGACGTCGCCGACTACCAGCACCAAATCCGGGGGATGAGCCATCAGCTCCTGCTCAAAGCCCGTCATAATGGCCGCCGTCTGTACAGCCTGGGTGCCGGAACCAACCGCCAGGTTGATATCCGGGGCAGGGATGTTCAGCTCGTCGAAGAAAGCCTGGCTGAGCTTTGGGTCGTAATGTTGCCCGGTATGTACCAGGCGGTAGGAGATGGGGCCGCTGTTCGCGTTTTTCTGTTCGCTTTGTGAACCGCCAGCTGCGAACTGCGAGCCGCTACTGGCAAATGGCGAATGGCGGATGGCTTCAATAATCGGCGCTATTTTCATGAAGTTGGGGCGGGCGCCGGCAACAAGCGTAAGTTTCATTTTGGTTGGGTTGAGGTGGAAGGAACAAGGTTCCCGTAAGGTTAATGGCGACAGGTTCGCCCGGGCGGATAACGGCCAGGAATTGCATCCAGGTATAATTCCAGGCTGGCCCCTGGCTCACTGTGCAATCTGCGCCGGACTGAACCGCCCGGCGTATTCAGGATCATCCTTCAGGGCCTGGGCGCTTCGGGGGTAGTTTTCCACAAACCAGGCCATGAATGCCGAGAGGTCTATCTTGTCGGCAAGCATAGCCCGGCGGCGGCGTTGCCATTCTTCCTTCAGGTTTGGCATTGCGAGCAAGGTTTTTAGTTTCCAGACGAGCTTGTCGAAGTCGCCGGGGTGGTAACCGAAAGTCAGGCCGTATTTTTTCTCCTGCTCTTCCAGGTAGGAAATCCGGCCTGCGAAGGTGTTGCAACGCAGGGAAGGCACGCCCAGCACCGCTGCCTCGGAGGCCATAGTCTGGCTGTCGCCAATAAATATGGCCGCATAAGCCAACAGAGAATGCGCCTTTTGGGGCGAAACCTTCATCTGGTACTCCTGCAGCTCTGGTTCGATTTCCCGCTCCGTGGTGATAAAGATCGCCCCGTGGGGTTTCAGGATTTCTACAAGCTTAAGCTTTTGCTCCGGAGAAAGCCCTTTCACCCCCGTGTCGTGGTGCGCTTTAAAAACATTAAAACGAAGGATGAAAAACGGGCTGCCTTCTTTTAAGCCGCTCTCGGCCAGCACGGCCGGGTCGGGGCGAAAATGATTGGGATGCAGGTAAGCGAGTTCGTGGTAAGCCGGGTAATAGACCGTGTCCCGGCGCCTTCTCTTGCCCTGCAGGACATTGGGGGAAAGCAAACTGGAGGCAAACGGGTTGACGAACCTGGCCACCAGCGGTTCCACTTCGTCATCGTCGTCGTCAAAAACGATGGATTTGACTTTTGAAATGCAGGATATATGGGCAATCGTTGCTGATGACCCCACAGCCACAGCAATCTCGTTTTCTCTGCAGGCCTGGAGCAACTTCAGGTTAAACCATGCCTGTTTCCAGATTTTGCCAAGCAGGGCGTCCGGCTTTTCGGGCATGGTTATGTATGGGATGCCATAAGATGCCAGCAATTGCGTGGCGCTGGAGAGGTTTTTAACCGTCACCACCACCGTATGGCCTTTCTCCCTGAGCCGGAAATACAGATTCCGGTAGAGGTGTACGTGAGCAGGGTGCCCGATGTCAATCAGAAAATTCATTTGGTTCCTGTTTATCGAGTCATTTGGTAAATTTTCAACCCCAACTTGCCTATGCTGTACAAGGCTTTATCCAGGACGAGGGAATACCGGCCGTAACAAACCTCCTCGCCTCCGAACCGGGCTTTGAACTCCCGCACCCCGTATGCTTCATCCGGCCGGCCGGCACCCATGAAGTCGAAATACCTGTACCCGTTCTCGGCAGCGAATTTAATTGGCGCCCAGGTGGCCAGAACGCTTGGATGCAGCCCTTTTCTCAGTTGATCCCTGCCGCAACGGTACCATTCATATACCGTACGGTTGCCAAACACCGGGCATACGTTGCCCCCGACTACCTCCCCCTTGTATTTCACGACGAAGAATTTGCCGGCGCCCAGGCGCCAGAACCGCAGAAACAGGTCCGGGCCGGCCAGGGGTTTTTTCACTTTTTCAGCATAAAGTTGCCGGAGCAACCGATAAAAGGCCATCACTTCTTCTTCGCTTCCGGCCTCGGCGACTTCTGCTCCTGCCTCAAGGCTGGACCTGATCTGCCGTTTCCGGCTGCGGCTCATCAGCCGGCTCACTTCGGTTTTGTCTTCCGTCCGGAGCAAAAAATTCAGGTATGGGATATAGTCAAAACCGGCGCCTTCAAAAATATCCCGAAATTCAGAAATGTCGTGCAGATTTCGGAATTCCATATAAATGGCATGTTCACGGGCATATTGCCTGGCTGCTTCCAGCAGCTGGCGGGCGCAGGCGCGACGGCCTTCCAGTGCCCCTCCTCCTGTCAGCGGGCCTCCCCAGGCGGTTAGCCGCCTCGAAAACCAGGCTTTCAGGCCGCTTCCGCTCACTTGTACCAGGCCAAGCAACGTTCCGGCGATTTGCCCATTTCCGCCCTGGGCAACGAAAAGCACCGGCTGGAATTCGGCAGCCTGCGCGCACAGTTGGAAAAAATCGCCGCTCTGGAAATAACTGCCGTTAGGATCCTGCTCGACGAAGGCCCGAAAAGGGAAATAAAGTTTATCGGACTGAAGCGCCCTGAAATCAGTAAAAGCTTTTATCGTCATTTTCAACCCAGGTGCAATTGTTAATCCACAAATTGACGGAACCAGTTCTCCAGGTGTATCCACTTCCAGATTTCTTTGGATACATTGGTTTTTCCCTCCCCATGCCGCATGAACAAATCCTGGGCTTTGGAGGCATCCACCAGGCCGCGCCCCCTGAATTCCGGGCTGTTCAGCGTTTCGAGGACCAGCTTTTTCCAGGCTGGCGCCCGGAACCATTCGTCCTGGGGAGTGCCGAAGCCCATCTTGTCGCGCCGCATCCGGATGGCCTCGGGCAGGGTGCCGCGCATGGCCTCCCGCAGGATGTGCTTGGTCATCCCCTTTTCGATGATCCATTCGCCGGGCAGGGGCAGGGCCCGCTCCACCAGCCGGTAGTCCAGAAACGGAACCCGCGCCTCAATGGAATGCCACATGGAGTTGCGGTCCTCCCACTTTAACAGGTGTTCGAGCTTGTACTCGAAATGGTTGATCAGCGCCTCCCCCAGAGAAGGCGAGCCATAAAGCTCGCCGGGCACCGTATGGGCTTGGGAAGCAAAGGCATGAAAGAAATCGGGTTGCAGGTATTTTTTTTCCATGGCCCGGAGCCGGGTGCGCCAGGCCTCGGACAAAAGGAAAAATGCAAAACTTTTAATGCCGAGCAGCGCCCGGTGCTTGGCAGCATAGTGGCCCATTTCTGAGAACAACCTTCCCAGCTTTCCCCTGCGCAGCAAATCCTTGAAGTAGAAGCCGTAAAAATAGTGGTAGCCCGCCAGCGCCTCGTCGGCGCCCTGCCCGTCCAGCGTCACGGTGACGTGGCCTTTTGCCAGTTCCATCACTTTGAACTGAGCGTAGGGGCCGGTCGTGGGAACCGGTTCGGCGTGGGCCTGAATGAACGGGCCGATGTCCGCCATCAGGGTCTGCTCATCGGGCCGTATGAAGTGCATTTTTCGAAGTTCGGGCCGGAACAGGTTGATGAACTCCGATTCGTCGCCGTACTTCCCTTCGCCGTACACCGCCGAGAAGGTGTTGAGGCCGTCCTGCCGGTAATCTTTCAAAAGTATAGAAACGATGCTGGATGAATCCAGCCCGCCGCTGAGGCATACGCCCACCGGCACGTCGCTCCTCAGCCTGAGCCCAATGGATGAAGACAATAATTCCCGGAATTCTTCTCCATTCCGGAAAGGAGGCTTCAGTTCGCTGCGCAGGTTATACCACCGCTGTATGGAGAGGCCTTTTTCCGGGGCGGCGCCAACCTGGCTGGGGGCGCACCGGAAACAACATCCGTGGCTGAGCTTTTTGACCTCCTCGAAGAACGTCCGGCCGGATTGGTCCGTACGGTTGAAAACGAGGTAGTCAAAAATGCTGTGCAGGTCGGCGGTTGGCTTTCGGCCAAGTACGGCAAGTATGGGCGGAATCTCCGAGGCGAAGACAATCCGGTTGTTGTCCCGGCAGTAATAGAACGGCTTGATGCCGTATCGGTCACGGGCGCCAAACAGCGTTTGCGCTTCCCGGTCGTAGATGACGAAGGCCCACATGCCGTTGAGCCGGTGCAGCATGGCTTCTCCCCAGGCCTGATACGCACACAGGAGCACCTCCGTATCGGTCCGGGTGCGGAAGGAGAATCCCAGCTTTTTCAAATCCTCCCTCAGTTCAATATAGTTGTATATTTCGCCGTTGAAGACGATGACAAACCGTTCGTCCTGGCTGACCATGGGCTGGTGCCCCGCCGGGCTCAGGTCGATGATGCTGAGCCGGACGAAGCCCAGGCCCACGCCGTTTTCACGGAACATGCCCTCGTCATCCGGCCCCCGGTGTTTCATGGCCCGGATCATGTGGCAAATCTGTTCTTCCCGCACTTCGGAACCATCGAGATTTATTATGCCGGCTATCCCGCACATAACTGGTTGTAAATGGCCTCCAGCTCTTTTTCTTTCTCGTGCAAATCCAGGTGTTTCCGGGCAAAGGCCTGCCCGGCAGTGCCCAGCCGCGCCCGAAGGCCGGGTTCGGCAATCAACCGCAAAAGCCACAATTGGAGGCCTTCGACATCCCATTCTTCGGCCAGCAGGCCCGTCCGCCCCTGTTCTATAATGTAGGGGATGCCGGCATGGTATGTGGAAATAACCGGCAGGCCGGCGGCCATCGCTTCCACAATCGTCCCCGGGATGCCTTCCTTGTCTCCGTTTTCCGCAGTGACGCTGGGGTGTACGAAAATGTCGGCTTGCTGATATTCCCGGATCAGCTCTCTGCTCCCGTACGGCAATGCTCCTGCGAAATCGATATGTCCGGACAGGCCGTTCCGGGTGGCGAACAACCGGAGCGCTTCTTCCAGCCTGCCCGCTCCCACCAGCCGCAGTTTCCAGTTGTGCGTACCGGCCTGCTTTAATGCCGACAAGCTCCGGAACAGGAATTCATGCCCTTTTTGGGGTTCCAGGCTGGCTACTGTCAACAAAGTAAGTTCTTTTTTTGGCGGATACTGCCTCTCAGCGAAAAACTGCCGGCAGTCTGTTCCGTAATAGTGTACGATAACCTTCTCTTCCGGGCACCCGGCAGCCATCAGGTCTTTCTTCATGTCGGGAGACATGGCAAACACGGCTGAGACGTCTCTGAAGACACGCCTTTGCAGGAAGGCCGCCCCGTATCCGAAGTATCGCCCGGGAAAGGAGGAACAATCATAACCGTAAAAGGAAACGACCGAAGGAATCTTCAGCTTTCGGAGCAAGGGGTAGTACATGCCGCAATCCGTCCCGTAATGGAAATGGCAAAGCGCCACCCGCTGTTCTCTAAGGAATTCCAGGATCATGCGTTGCTGGCGGGGCGACAGCATTCCGGGGCCGGCGAACAAGGCCCGGTCCAGCCACCGCTGGCCCCGGCTCAGGTCCAGGCGGGGATAAGGCGCGCCGTCGAACTGCCCGTAGCCGCCGTCCAGCGGTTTGGAAACCTGCGCCCTCCAGAGCAAAACCGGCTGGTACCGGACATGGGCCTTTACCTGGTTCTGGATGAATGATGCCCGGAACTGGGTGTCTTTCCTGACGAAATGGGCAACCCGGGGAAGCGTGCCCCGCAGGTTTTTATGCCCTTCCGCGACTAGTTGATCTCTATGCGCCTGAGCCATAATTTCAGCGATATCATCCGGTTGTATCGATATCCCGTCCCGCCGTCGTCGGGCTTTTGGCCGTCGAACCGCCGGAGGGAGGTGGAATCGAAATATGGGGATTTTTCAAGGATAGCGTCTCTGTTGGCCTGGTAAAAGGGAACCGCCCATTTTTCCATCCGGAACGTATCGTTTCCGATGAGCCGGTTGCGCAGCCTGGCCATTTGTTTGCCGGCGGCGGCCAGCGCCAGGCCCCCCAGGCCGTATTTCAGCCAGCCGGGTTTCAGGAAGCGGTCGTTGTAAAAGCCGTTCAGCCGGTCGTTGTTCAGGGCCATCAGGTCGACGTACAGGTCGTGGGCCTTCCTGCGCTGCCATTGGTTTTTGGCGAACAACCCTTTGTAAATGCCGGCGTAAGCCGAATCGAACAGGATCTCCAGGTAGTCCAGGTCGGCAAAGGAAACGAAGTCGTCGACAAAAACATCCGCCAGGTGGAACTCGGTGTGCAGGTACTTCCTCATGCTTTCCCGGAGCAGGAAAAAGAAATAACGAAGGCCTTCCGTCAGGTTCGGATAAGGGTCGACATGCCGGGCCCGCACTTCCTCATAAATAGCGTCCCTGATTTCGCCGGCGAACAGGGCCTCGCCCAGGAAGGACCGGCGGGCAAAGGCCTGGTAGTTTTCCTTGAACGCTTCGTAGGTTCCGTAAAACAGCGGCCGGGAAAAGGCATTGAAGATCACCCCGGCAGGATTGTTGTAAACGGGCCGGATCATGTCGTACTGCCCGATCAGGCAGGACCGGCTGTAGTCCTTGATGGCGTTGTAAGCATAAGGGTAAACCGCCCGGTTGAAACCGGTTAACCCGCAGGTCAGCAGGATGGAATCCATGCCCCATTCCGGAAACTCCTTCTCAAAATTTTCCGCAAGCAGGACGGGTCGGTAACTGAACCCCAGGCGCCTGGCAATCCGGGCCGGGATGCTGACCTGGTTAGACCCGGGCATGCCATAGCTGAATGCCCGGATTTTGGGATAATCTTCTTTCTTAATAAAAGAGAAGTTCAGCCGCCCGTCAAAACCTCCGGTCAGGGCAATGTTGAGGCACTCCGCACTGTCTGCGTAATTCCCAATGGTATTCTTCAGCGCCGCGTTGATCTCGCCCAGGGTTTCCTGCCTTGGCCGGGGATTCGGCGTGTACCAGGCCGCCACGTCATACGTCATCTTGTCCGTGCAGCGGCCGCCGGCGATACGATAGTGCCAGCCTCCGGGAATGAGGTGGACGTTTTTGTAAATAGTCCGGCTGTGCAGGCAGTGGTCGAACAGGGCAAATTCCACCAGCCCCTGTTTGTCGATGGCCAGTTCCTGGTACTGCCGGAAGGCTGCCAGGTAATTGGTAAACGTCAGTTGCCCGCCCGCCAGAGAGAAGAATGCCGGGCGCAGGGACAGCGGGGAGGAATAAATATCTACCTGCCGGCCGTTCTTTCGCAGAAGCACCAGGCAATACTCTCCTTTCAGCATCTCCTGGTGCGCTTCTTCCTGGTTCAGCAGGATTTCCAGTACCTCCCGGGGCGTGGGCGCATAGTTGTTCCCCTTGATTTGCCGGTTGCGGAACAGCACGTGTCCGGCCAGAAACAAAAAGTGGTGTTCGTCATCGTACCACGGCTGTTGCCAGTTGCGCTCCAGCAGGCCGGGCGACTGCCGTTCATAGGCCAGGGTGGACAGGCTTATATAAGGTTCGGGCTGAACGGCTTGTTCCCTTTCCAGGAAATCGCGGATGCGGTGGTTCCTGAACGAAAAGGGCGCAGCAGCAGCAGCATCATCCAGCCTGATGGAAAGGCAGTAGCGCATGGGTTCGTTGTTTGAGAAAACGCAGGAGCCGTTTGCCGAGCTTTAATTCTTTCAGGAATGGCAACGGATCCGAAAAGGAGAACAGGGAAGTGGCCTTCAGGGGGAACCAGCTTTTTAAAAAAGAAAAGAAAGAAAGGTTATATTTCAGCCGGTGCTTTATCCAGAACAACGTGTCGGGCAGAGGATCGACCCATTTCCCTTTTGCTGCCGGCCGGGGACTGGTTTGGGCAACGTGCCTGCCGCCCAGATAGGCATAATACATGCCGGCGAAGTCGAAGCCCAGGGATTTCGAGAAGTTTATCTGCAGCCAAACCCGGGTGTTGGTTTCTATGTAATAACAGGCCTGGTCCGCTTCTGAATACTTGAACTCTATGTTGGTAAATCCGAATAACCCGTTCTGCCTGATGAAGCGGGCAGCCATGGCCTCCAGCGCTTCGTCGGGGTAGTTCTCGATGCAGGTGGCCGTGCCGAAGAGGTCCGGGTATTGCCGGAGCTTGTGTATCGTGTGCTGGATCAGGCGCCCGTCGGGCAGGTACAGCGAATTCACTTCGTAGTTGCGGGTAGTGTCTCCCGGGATCACCTTCTGAACCAGGTAACAGGAGGTCTTCGCGTTGACTTCTGCCAGGACTGCCGCAAGCTCGCCCGGATCATAGATGACGAACCCCTTTTTCCGGAAGTGTTTTTGCCATTCGACGATATTGGATGGCTTCACCACAACAGGAAATGGCCAGCTCCTGCCCAGGATGCTTTCGCAGGCCACCGGGCCGCTGACATACTCCGGCACCGCCAGGCCGGCCTGGCGGGCAGCCTCGAACTGCTGGCCTCTCCGGATAACTGTTTCGACACTTCCCGGGCCCGGAATCAGGAAATCCGCATAGGGGCTGAACGCTTGCCGGTATTTCGACAACAGCAGCACGAACTGGTCGGACGTCGGGATGGCGATCACCCGCCCCCCTTCTGCCTTGACCACGTCAATGATGAAATGCACGGCCTTCATTTCCTCCTCCGGCCGGCAAGGGATGAGGAAGGGCTTGATCAACCGCGACGAAAATCCGGACAAGGAAGGGTCAAAATCAACGCCGATGAGTTTCGCGCCGTGCGGGCGCAGGCAGCGGGCGGTTGCGACAGCCGTGTCGAACAGGCCGAGCAGCAGTACCTTAGGCATTTTTCCCATTGTGGTGTTTCTCGTCAAGCAGTTTGCATAATGAAAAATCCGCCTCCCTGGCCCTTTTAATGCGAAAACCGAAGCGGTAACACTGGCTCATGATCTTAATCACACGGCCGACGCCGAGGTGGCAGTGGACTTTCAACGTCACTGTGTTGTGTTTCATCACCCAGAACCACCAGGTTTTGAACCCCTTCTTCCTCATGTGCCGGAACATGCCGGCGAGCAAAAGGGGCCACAGCCGTTTTCCCCGCCACTTTCGGAAGGTGTATCCGTCATAACCGGTGAAGTGGCCGGCGGGCAGGGGTGTTTTGATATCTACCTGCTGAAAATCAGCTTGTTGCTCAGAAATGAACACATAAGCGGCCGGGCTGCCCTGCCGGAAAAGGGCCAGGGCGTAATCTCCTCCCGCAAAACGAGCGCTTACCTGTTGGAGGTACTTGTCGCCCCAGCCTTCTTCCGCCATTCTTTGTTTCGCCAGGGGCTCAAACGCCGGGAAGGCCTGAATGACGGTTATTTCATGGTGTTCCGGAAGCGGCCTGCTCATCAGGGAAAGGCACCCGGAAAGCGCGGTCTCCGTCAGGTAAACGACGTCTTTGGGAGAATATAAACGGTTTTTCAGGCTTTGGGCGAACATGGCCGGCAGGTAAAAAACAAGGCCGGGCCTTTTCCATATAACGGAATAGTCCGCTTTGATCTGTGCCTTAGCTATCTGAAAGTTCATAACCTGGCTTTTGGTCAGCGATGTTGTTCCAGGAAATCGACGTAGGCCTGGTGGGTGCCTGTCCAGATGTCATCCCGGTGGGCATCTATGAAGCGGAACACTTCGGGCCAGACTTTTTCCACAATGACGGGATCAAAAGAAGGGTGGAACCAACATACGCAAACGGTGTTGGATGCTATTGCTCTTTTAAGTATCCTGATGTAGCGCGAGGCATGGTAGGATGCCGGCCATTCTTTCCGGAAGGCGAATTCTGCCGTCTGCCCGAACTCCCACAGGCCGGAATCATGCCGTTTGGGATAGCCCAGGACGTTGCGGTAGTCCGTCCGGAAAGAGGTAAACCCTTCTGCTTTCAGCACGTCCAGGTTGCCGATCGTGTGGCCCGGATGCACGAAGGAGCGCAGCGTCAGGCCCCACTGGGCGGCCAGCGCCTTGCATGCCCGGAGCTCTGCTTTCAGCAGTTCCGGAGGGCAGGCGGCATCCCGGCAGTCGATGTGGGAAAAGGTATGGCATCCGATCTCGTGGCCGGCGGCAGAATCCAGGATCAGGCGGATCAGGTCCGGAGCGTACCATTCGGGCTGGCTGCGGTAATCGGCGCAGGGGTCGTGTTCGAACCAGTCGTCCCCGGTATAATCCCAGAATGGGCCCCGGTAGTGGGGGACAGCCGGTATTTCCGGGTGTTTTTTGCCGCCGGCAGGCCGGCAGGAATCCAGGAAAAGATGGCCGACGGTGGCCCAGGTGATGGGGATGCCGTATTTTTCCGTGAGCGCCAGTATCGGTGCGATGTTCTCTCTTTCCTGCCGGGCCTTCTGCCGGGCAAAGGCCAGCGGGTCGCCGGCGCCTTTGGCGTACCGGGGGCCCCAGGCCAGTTCGAAATCGGCAGAGATCAGCAGCACGGCCTGGTAAGGCGCCGGGATGAACCTCCGGAAATCGGCCCGGGATTCCACCCGGGGAGTCCGCCCCATCAGGAAGTTAGCCCTGCCGAGCCATGCCTTTCCCCGCCTTGTTACGGTGGCGATCATAAGTGATACAACTGATCGAGTTGATGGATGTAGGTTTCTGCGTTGAAGGCTTTTTCCGCGTATTTCCGGGCCTGTTCCAGTTGTTGCCTGTCCGGCGGCCGGCTCAGCCGATCCCGCAGGCACCGGGCCAGGCCCGCTGCGTTGCCGGTTTCAAAGAGTTCGAAATAGCGGCCATCCAGGGAGAGTTCCCTCATCACCGGGATGTCCGAGGCGATGAGCGGCACTTCGTACAGGAGGGATTCTATGGCCGCCATCCCGAAGGTCTCCTGGCGGGAAGAAAAGACCGATAGCGTAAACAGCGGAAGCAACTCCGAAGCATGGCGCCACGGGCCGATGAAATAAACCCTTTTTTCCAGTTCTTCCGGCTGGAACGCCTGCCTGCAGGCCTGTTGGTCCGGCGATTCCTTTCCGATGAAAACCAGCTTGGCGTTTGGGAAATCTTCCATTATCATCCGGAATGCCCGGGCCAGAGTAGCCTGGTCCTTTTCCGGGACGAAATTGCCGATCATGCCGATCAGGGCTTCTCCCGGTTGCAGGTTTATCCGGCGCCGGAACCTTGCCTTGTCCGCCCTGCTGAGATGGTGGGTCCGCTGTACGATGTTCGGAAGCACCGTCATTTTTTTCAAGGGGTATCCCCGGCCGGCCAGTTGTTCTTCCAGAGAACAGCTGACTACTACCAGCCGGCGCGCCAGATACCGAACGATGAATTTTTCCAGGAAAAATCCCCAGTCGGCTTTTGGGTTGTACAAATGGACCTGGTGGATGAGCCTGACGCCCGGGAAAAAACACTTTATCAGAAAAGCATACAACAGCTCGATGGGCTGATGCGTGTGGATGTAGTCCGGGCGCAGGGCCGCGACGAGCCGGGCCAGCTTTCCGAAAAAACGCAAATCGAACTTCTGCTTCCGGTACAGGCGCACCACCCGGTTGGAAGAAGGGGCCAGGCTGTGCATCAGCGGCCCCGGCTTCATCAGCACCAGGGTGATCTCGAACGACGACGACGGCGTGTTGAAAAAGCGGACGATCAGGTTCTCCGTGCCGCCGGCATGGAAGGTGGACCGCAGGTGGAGGATTTTTTTCGGCCTCGTCACCCGGAGGTTGTTTTTCGTCCTTTTTATGAATAAGCTGTTTTCCATTGCTTCAATCATACCGGACATCAATAACCACCCGATGGCTTCTTCTTCCCATCTGCCCTTCTCTCTGCCCAGTAAAACCCGCGGACAAAGACCCCGCCTTCAATCGGTTGAAGGCTTTTTTCCCACTTGGTTTCCAGGTATCTGGTGTTGTACGTGGAATATCCGCCCTCCTGTTCCTGTGGCGCCTTCCCATAGGAATTGACCTTCACCCGGGCGCCTCTCTTCCCGTAAATATGGCGAAAGCGCATTTTTCTGTCTTCCAGGCCCAGCAATTTCATCCGGATGAGGTAGTCGTCATCTTCGCCGCCGATCTCTTTCAGGCCTTCGTCAAAGGGGCCTATAAGGCGGTAGGCCTGCCTGGTGATCATGAATTGGCTCCAGGAGCCCTCGTTCGTCACGACCGGGTAATCAAGGGCCGGCGACTCTTCAATTTCTTTTCGCAGGTGGACGGACAGGTCAAGGTCGTCATTCAGGATAAATACCTTTTCGTATTGGCTGTTAAGGACAGCCTGGTTCCACAGGAAGCTCAATCCCCTGGGGTCCATGAAATAGATCAGCCTGACCTGCGGAAAGCCGGACAAAAACGCTTTGAGCGACCGGATGTAGGCTTCCTGGGCCTTGAGGTCATAATGGCCGTTCGCGATCACGATGATCTCCTGCCCTGAAAACAGATAGGCTAATTTTTTTACCAGCGGCTGGAGAAAGCGTTCGAACCTGAAGAGGAAGGTGGTCACGCAAATAGAATAGTGGCCGGCCGAAGCAGGGGGCGTTCTGCTGCCTTTAGGGAAAAAAGTGAAGTAAAAGGACCAAAGAGCAGGGTCGACGATCTTCCTTTTAATTTTCCAGGCCAGGACGTTCAGGTAGTTCTTCTTTTTCATTCGTTTGGTTTGCAGTGCAGGCGCCGTTTTCCGCGTGCCCGCCCCGGGCGGAGTAGTACAGGTAGGCCCCCAGGCTGAAAAACAAGGACTGAGTCAGCCCCTTCGCAGGCAGGGTGAAATAACCGAATTGCTGCCCGCTGGTCGAATGCAGGAAAAACCACCCTGCGAAGAAAAGGAGAAAAACCAGGGCAGCTTTTTTATCCGGGTGGCCGGGCGGCAAACGGAAACCTAAAGCGCCCAGCTTAAAGAGAAAGTACCCAAAAAAGGAATACAGGAGCAGCAAGCCCGCTAAACCGCTGTGCATCAGGATGTTCTGATTGCCTACGTGGCCGTCGCGGTACTGGTAAAAATGGTCGGAAAACCCCCAGCCCGCCAGAGGAGACGCCTTCCATTGTTTCATGACCCTGGGCCCGCGGACGCTAAGCCTGAGCAGTGTTCCTCCCGCCGTGATGTCCCCTTGCTTCAGGGCTTTGAGGGTTTGGAGCCTCTTGATGGTGCCTTCGGCCTGCGTTTGAATCGCCGGTTGAAACAGGGCCAGCCCCAACAACACCGAGCCGATGGCTGAGAAGGCCAGGATTTTTTTAGGGCTCAGCTTTTCGATGAAGAGGAAGTAGGAAACAATTACCAGGGAAAAAAACAGGATCCATCCGCGGGAGGCGGAAAGGAAGGCAATCAGCAAATTTGTTGCTATGATCAGATAGCATAAGACAGAAGGAAAGCCTTTCGTTTTCCTGGCCAGGAAAAAACAGGCGCCAAACAGGGTGATTAACACAACGTCCACATTGTAGAAGCCCCGGTAAGGATTGTCAGGAGTAATTTCCGTGTTGAATTCGTTGAGGGCGCTGCTGATGCCAAAGTACACCGGAGGCGACTGGAAGAAAAATATGTTCATGGCCTGGGCGACAAAAGCGAAAAGAGCGATGAAAAAAAGATAAGCGAAAAGTTCCCGGTAGCTCTTTTTAGTGTCGAACAACCTCGGTATGGAATAGAAGGCCAGCAGGGGGACAATGTCTTTCAACACCCGGAACCGGATATTCATGGCAGGCGCTAACCCCACAATATAGCCCTGCAGGACGAGAAAAGCCAGGTAAATGCCCAGGATGGCTAAGTGCGTCTGGTAAAATGGCCGGTAGCCGGGCCTGGCCATCCTTGCCTTTATCACGCTCAGCAAAATATACAGCTGGGTCACCTCGATCGCCGGCAATCCGGGCAAAGCGGCCAGCGTGGTTTCGAAAGCGCCAAAAAAGCCGAAGAAACCGTCGTGTAGCGCCAGGAAGAAAGCGAGCCAGAAAGGCTCGTCCTTCGAAAAGAAA
This sequence comes from Phaeodactylibacter sp., assembly GCA_024102975.1. Lineage (GTDB taxonomy): Bacteria > Bacteroidota > Bacteroidia > Chitinophagales > Saprospiraceae > JACJXW01. The sequence continues at coordinate 41,125 of JAGFJD010000195.1, forward strand.
TAAGCGATCAACGTAAAAATAAAGAATACGTTGGCAACCATTTCGGTAGCGAAATAAACGGCCCCGATGGCCAGAGAAATCAACCCGGCGAAATAGAGTATTTTGATTTTCAAAACAGAAGTATTGACGGGCAGGAGGTTGCCGGATGCGGCCCACACAGGCACAGCATGCGGGCATTGCCCCTTGCCATGGAGCATTATCAGGCAGAAGGCCCGGCGGCGGCCCGCGCCACCACGGCGTATTGCAAGTACCGCATGTCCTCCAGGCGGTTGAGCAGGAGCGCGTTTAAAATCTTAAAAGTGTACTTTTTTTTGGGGTTCAACCCTTCGATCTGAATAACCTCATATCCGGTTTCTTCAAACATCCGGATCATGCTTTTCCGCGTAAAAAACCGGAGGTGCGTTTTATCTCTGATGCCGCTGCTTTCGTATTTCCAATCCCGGGTGAACAGGATTTCTTTTACGTTGGAAAAACTGAGGAAATTCGGTATGGAAGAAACTATGATTCCCCCGGGATTCAGATGGCCCCGGCAAAATTTCAATACAGACCAGGGATCCACCATGTGTTCCAGAACATCGTTGAAGACAAAGCAGTCGAAAGTGTTGCCTTCCAGGTCTGTATGCTCATCGAACGGCTCGCAGATCACTCTGTCCAGGACCTTCTCTGCTGCCGCCGCCGCTTCGGGATGAGGTTCTATTCCCCAATATTCGCAATGAAACTTTTGCTTCACTAATGAACCGAATACCCCGGCCGCACAACCCGGTTCACAGATTTTTTTTACATCCCGGGGAATGTATCGGAGCATGTGATCCCGGTGCTGCAGATAATAAACCGGGAGGTCCGGAGAAAAAGGGATGGCATTTTCCGTTTTTGGGAGCATCATAAGTTCGGAAATTTTGCAGTCGTAAAAAAATAACTAACACACGGTTACCCGGCTACTTCCCCATGCTAGTGCCTCGCGCACTAAATAGCGGGGGAATATCGCGGGCTCTTTTCTCGCCATACTGCGTTGCTCCCCGACCCTTCGGGTGCGGGGCAGGCTGTCAGTCGCGTAGCTTGGCTATGCTCCTTCCCCGACACTTCGTGTACGGGGCAGGCTCTCGCGCCTTGTCTGGCGGGAAAACAACCTCGCGCTATTCTCCCCTTATTTAATGCGCGAGGCACTTGGCCGTCCGGCTTCTCCACAGGCCTAAAGCGCCGAAGATGGTTTTTTCCAGGTTGCCTGCCGAATACTTTTCAGCTACCGCTTTTTTCATCCAGGCCACCTTTTCCTGCCTCGCCGCTTCGTTGTTGAGGTAATAAGCAGCCATTTCCGGGATTTCCTCATAAGACCTCACCGCCGGCAGTTCTGCCCCTTCGCCGAAAATCAGCCGCAGGTCCTCCTGCCACTCCAGCAGGGGAAGGGCGCCGGCGCCCAGCGCTTCGAACATCCGGAGGTGTACCCCGTGCATCAGGCCCGGGTTGCCGTCGATGGGGACGATCCGGGTGGCATTGTACATTTTGTTGACTGTTTCTACCGGAATATATCCTTTCCGCTCCCGGAAACACCTCTCCAGCTTCGGAAAAAGCGGGAAAAAACGCTTCCAGTGCCGGTTCCCGTGGATTTGCAGGCCGAAATCTGCGAATTCGTTGATGAATTTAGCTTTCCGGTATCCCCAGCTGTTGGGATAGTTCATGCCGATATACAACACTTCGGACCGGTATGCTTCGCGCTCTTCCTCCGTCAGCCCGGCCGGGAAGTAATCGCGCTCCGGAATGCCGGGATTGAGGTAGTGGATGTTCTTCAGGCCCATTTTCGAAAGCTGGCTGATCCAGAAGGTGTCCGGGGCAAATACCGCATCTGCCTGGAACAGCAGGCCGATATAATGCCGGTTGGTCGGCGTGTAGAAAGGATGGTCGCCCATAAAAAAGGCGACTTTCGACTTTCGGCGGAAGTGGGCCAGGGTATCGGGCAGGATCATCTCATTGTTGTAAATGAAGACGATCTCCGGCCTGATCCGCTCGTATTCTTCCAGGTAATATTTGTTGATCTTCCCAAAGTAATACTTTTCCCATTGAAGCCGGAGCCGGTCCGGCAGCCGGAAAACCTGCACATTGAATTGTTTCTCCCAGTTGCGTACCTGTTCGTAAAAGTCGATGGCGTGTACCTCCATGCCCTGGCTGGCGAAGGCCTCCCGGAAAATGCTGAACAAACTGTAGCGCCTGGGAACGAATAAGAGTGCTTTCATGTTTTGCCCGGTTTTTCGGCCCTTCCGTTCGTCAGGGTAAATGTTGCGGCCCGTCCCAAGCGGACGGGTAAATTTTTCGGTTTTGCGGCTGCAATGCAGGCTTTCATTTTTTGCATAACCTCCAGCATGGTGTCCCCGTCGCTGATGTCAAACGGCAGCCGCGGCGCGTCCGATTGGCGGCTGTGGTCCTGTGGCGCCTTGTTGGCCATGAACGTCTCCGGGCCGGCGAAAAACTCCGCCAGGCAGCTTTTGATCAGTTCGCACTGCAAATCGTAAGCCTGCCCGATGGTGTGATCCCGGGTTATGCCGGCCGCTTTCTGCAGGATGATGTCTCCGGCGTCCAGTTCCCGGGTGAGTTCGTGCAGCGTCACGCCGATGGTTGTCTCCCCGTTCGCCAGGGCATTTTCCAGGGGCTTGATGCCCCGGTAAGCGGGCAGCAGCGAAGGGTGCAAGTTCAGCGCCCCCATCCCGGGGAAAGCCCGGATGTGGGCGGGAAAGAATCGGTCATAACAACAGGAAAGGATGAAATCCACCTCTCCGGCTTCCAGGACGGCCTTCCGGAAGGCCTCCTTCGGCATCCGCCGCCGTTCCGTATCTTCCAGGGGCAGCCCGTTGCCGGCAGCCAGCTGATACACCTGGTTGAGGTAGGGGTTGGCGCTGGCCAGGTCCCATTTGGAGAATACTTTCACGATGTCCGCCTGCGGCAATCCCAGCAGGGCCTCCAGCCCGGCCTTGCCGTAGCCCCAGGTGCCGAAGTATAATATCCGATAGGTTTTCATTTTTTTCTCAATAGCTATTAAGGGAGCAGCGAAAGGGAATTGTCTTATTTAGGAGTTGAGACTTGACAAGTTTTTAAAACTTGTCAAGTCTAAGCTACACCTTCCCTGCCATTTCTACCTTCCTCGTAAAAATATAGCGCTCCAGTTCAGCCAGGCGTGCCGCAGCGGCAGACAGGGCAGCCTGCCTGCTGGCACCCTCGACGATAACAAAGCCGGGCCGGTCCTTGCTCTGCGTGATCGCCGGCACCGTGTCGCCCGGGTTGATGTTTACATGTGCGAACACCACATCCGGCTTTCCCAGCAACTCCTGCCAGGGCCCTACATCCACGACTCGTTCTCCTGCGGGGAGCTGAGCGTATTTGATGCAGGAATATTTATTCCATTTTTTCTCCAGATCGGGCGGCTGCCCCAGCGCCACCTGGATGGTTGCCCGGTCCATGTCGACGCCGCAGGAAGAAGTAACGAGGTAGGAGGAGATGAAATCGCCGCCCAGCCGCGCGCCGATCTCGACCAGCCGGGGGCCGCTGGCGGTCAGTTTCACTTCCGCATGAGACGCGGAGTTGTCGATGCCGATGGCTTCGATGGCCTTGACGACAGCCATTTTCACGGCTTCCTCTGTTCCTGCCGGCAATTCCGCCGGCTGCAGGTGCCCCATTTCCACCGTCCGGGGAAAGGGCGTTACAAATTTTTCTGTGATCTGGACAACCGTCGTTTTTCCACGGTAGGTGATGGATTCCACGCTGTATTCCGGCCCTTCCAGGAATTCCTCGACAAGGGCCTGCCCGGCCCTGGAAAAGCTCCGGGTAACCGGGAGGTATCTTTCGATGTCCTCAAAAGCATCCACCTTGAATACCCCCTGGCTGGACGTCGCGTCTCTGGGTTTGAGGATGGCCGGGAAGTGCAGGCCCCGGCTGGCAATGCGTTCAGCCGCAGGAACCTCCCCGGGCCGGATCAACATCCCGGCGGCACAGGGCACGCCGGCCTGCAGGAAGGCCTGTTTCATCAGCCACTTGTCCAGGCTCCTTTCCGTCACCTCCGGCGAATGGAAAATAAAACCCATCCCGGCCGCCAGGCGGGCCATCAGCCGCATCGGCTTTTCCATCTGGCTGGTGACGATGCCGCTGACCGCATGGCGGGCAGCGATCTCACGGGTGGTTTCGTAATCGTCGCCGGCCACGCAGTAGAAATAGTCCGCCAGCTCTCTGCCGGGCGCATCGGCACCGACATCCAGGACGACGGATCGCAGCCCCAGGCCCCGGGCTGCCCGGATCAGGGTGAGTTGGTTGATGCCGGCGCCGAAAATAAGGATGGAGGTTTGTTGCTTTTTCATGAGGAATGCTTAATAACCAATAACCCCAATAACTGCTCCGGCTTTACTCCGGCAATGCGCTCATCACCTTTTTTACCGCTTCGACTACGCGAGTCCTCTGGAGGGAGGTCAACGACGGATAGATCGGCAAGCGGAGCAGGCGCCGGAAAAAAGCCATCGACCCTTCCATTTCCTCGTCGGTGGCCATGCCGCGGTAGAACTTGTTGCGGTGCAGGGGGGTATAGTGCACGTTGGCCAGTACCCCTTCCGCCCGCAGGGCGTCCATGATCCAGTAGCGGTGTCTGGGCGGCACCAGGATGCCGAACAGGTGCCAGTTGGTGGTGGCGCCCTCGGTCAGTTTGAGGAAATCCAGCCCGGGCACATCCTTAAGCCAGGCTTTATAAAAAGCAGCGATGCGCGCCCGCTCGGCGTTCATCCAGTCGATTTTTTCCAGTTGGGCAATGCCTAAGGCACCCAGCAGGTTGGACTGGACAAAGGAGCTGCCGAGGTCCACGTACTCATAAAACCCCCGGTCTTTGTTGTCGACCAGGAAAGATTGTTTGTCGGTTCCCTTTTCCCGCATATACATGGCCCGTTCGGCGATCTCGCCGTCGTCGGTTACCAACGCTCCCCCTTCGCCGGTGGTCAGGTTTTTGGTGCCGTGGAAGCTAAAGGTAGACACATGGGCCAGCGTGCCGGTTTTCCTGCCTTTGTATTCCGAGCCGATGGACTGGGCGGTGTCGTGAACGACATAAAGGTTGTGCTTGCGGGCCAGGCGCATCACCTCGTCCATGTCGGCGGGGTTGCCGGCGTAGTCTACCGGCACGATGGCCACCGTTCTTTCGGTTATCGCCTGTTCGATCTTGGCGACGTCGATGTTGCCGTTGTCGGCATTGACGTCCACCAGTTTGACCGTCAGGTTGTTCAGGAGTGGCCCCAGGGCACTGGAGGTATAAGTGAAATTGGGTACCAGCACTTCGGCCTTCGCCGGGAATTGCTTCACTTTGAAAGCCAGGTCAAGCGCTGTGGTGCAGGAATTGGTGAACAATACATACTTCACCCCCAGGAATTCGGCGAGTTTACGCTCAAATTCCATGCACCTGGGGCCGTTTCCTGAAACAAAGGTGGACCGCACGGTGTCTTCCACTGCTTTGAAGTCCGACTCGTCCATATAGGGCAAGTGGATCGGGATGCGCTCTTCGCTGACGGGCGGGCCTCCGTTTATGGCCAGTTGGCCTGTTTTGGTTAGGGTTGTCATTGTATTTTCGTTTTATACGTTAGCGTAAGGTTTGCGGAATTCGATGGCGCGGATGGCGTGGATCAGTTCCCTGATGCCGTCTTCGACGGTGATCGTCGTGTCGTATCCGAGCTTGTTGATCTTGTCGTAGCTCACCACGTAGTTGCGCTTGTCGGCGTCTTCGCCCACGTCGGCATAATGGACGTACACCCCCGTGTGCTTTTTGATCAGGTTGCAGATGTCTTCCTTGCTGTAGTTCATCTTTTCGGAGCCGACGTTATAGACGTTGTTGACCATCTGGCAGCGGTTTTCGATGCCGAACAGGAAAACGCGGGCCATGTCGTGCACGTGGATGAAGGTGCGCATGAAGTGTTTTTCGTAGATGACCAGATAGCCCTCCGTCACCGACTTGTAGGTAAAGTCGTTGACCATCAGGTCGAGCCGCAGGCGGGGCGACACCCCGAAAGCGGTGGCGAAGCGCCAGGCGATGGTGTTGCGTTCCTGCAGCAGCATGCGCTCGGCCAGCGTCTTGGTCTGCCCGTACAGGCTCAGGGGGTGCAGGGGCGTCTCTTCGGTGCAGATTTCTTCCACGGCGCCGTAGTTGGACCCCGTCGACCCGAAGATGATCAGCTGGTTGTCCGACGTAGCCTTGATGACGTTTTTAGTGCCGCCGACGTTGACCGCTTTGGCCAGCTCCGGCTCTTTCCGGCAGGCCGGGTATCCGACGATGGCCGCCAGGTGGATGACCACGTCGGCATCTTTGGCGGCCTTTCTGAGGCTGTCCAGGTCGCGGACATCGCCGCGGATGAAATCGAAATTCGGCCTTCGGAAAAAAGGCAGGATGGGGTCTCCGCCGAACAGCAGGTTGTCGTAAACGGTTACCTGATAACCCTTGTCCAGCAATACCGGCACCAGGCCCGTGCCCACGTAGCCGGCGCCACCGGTGATCAGTACTTTCATTGTGGTTGTTTTTTTGGTTAAAGAGGTTTCGCTCATCGCCCGATTACTTCCCAGTAGTGTTGGCCGATGAGGTAGGGGTCGATGCGGATGTCGTCATCCAGGGCTTCTTCGTACCGGAGGTTGCTCAGCGAAGCCAGCACGGTGTGGTTTTCCAGGCTCACCCAGCCATTGGCATAGAAGGGCGGGATGTACAGGACGCCGTGGTGGCGGTTGCTCAGCACCCAGGTTTGGACGGTTTCCGGATGGTCCTGGGCGAACTGGCGGATTTCTTCCGGATTATTTCTGTCGGCCAGTTCTTCCGGCAGTTTGAAGGTGATGAACTTTCCTGCCCCGGAGGCGATGGTGAAGATTTTTGCCTCCAGCTTGTGGTAGTGCAGGCCCCGGACCACGCCCCTCCCGTAGTTTTCCACCAGGTAGCAGCGGTGGAAGAGCGCGTGGTCGACGTGGTCGGTAAACGGGATGAGCAGGCCCCGGTCGTCGGAGAAGCTCTGGACTTTGAGCAGGCGGGGTTCCTGAAGCTTAATGTTGATTTCCATATTGGTTGGTTTATGTTGAGGCAAGCCGGGCGGCGTTTACCGGGCCGGGTTCAAACTGGCGTGGGATGACCAGGTGTTCTACCAGAGGGGGAAATTTATAGCTCCCCAGTTCTTTCAACACTCTGAGGTTTATTTTTTTGAAAATGCCTTTCCGAAAGGGCGTTTTCTTCAGGAGCAGGTAAGCCCACCGGTAAATGCCCCTGTCGTCCAGTTGAGCTGCCTTTTCCAGTTGGGCCAGGGCCTCCTCCTCTTCTCGCAGGGCATAATAGTCCATTCCGGCGCTGTAATGCCACCAGGCGGTTTCCAGAGGGGGAAGGAAAGCGCCGTGTTTCTCAATGATCCGGAGCCTGGCTTCGAGGTTGCCTCGGGTGTTTCTGCTTATGGAGCCGGGGACAATTCTATAGGTCAGCACAATATCGTCGTGCATGGCGAAGGTTTCGTGCCTGGCCAACCGGTAACTGCATTCGACATCCTCCATACAGGAAAATTCCTCGTCAAACCCGCCTGCTTTTTCCAGCAGCCCTTTGTTGAGCATCCACCGGCTAGGGAAACCGGCACCTGTCGCTTTCAGTTCCAGTTTGAAGTTTTCGGGCGCCTTGCCGCCTTTGGTGTCGACCACCTGCATTCCGGAAACCAGGAACTGGGTTCCCGAGGTTTCCATGGCCCTGAGCTGCGATTCGAACCGGTGAGGCCAGCTGATGTCGTCGTGGTCCAAAAAAGCGACGATGTGGCTGTTGGCCGCTTTAACCCCGTGGTTCCTGGCAGAGGTAACTCCCTTTTTAGGGTTTTTGAGATACCGGATCCTGGGGTCTGCCTTCTGGTATCCTTTGATAATTTCCGCCGTGTTATCGGTTGAATGGTCATCGACGACCAGCAGTTCCCAGTACGGGTAGGTTTGGGCCAGGATGCTATTGATGGCCTCTTTCAGCATTTGAGGGCGGTTAAATGTGGGGATAATGCAGGAAACTAAAGTTTTCATTGGCAGAAACGGATTTAAAATGCTTTGGAAAACCTGATCCTGGAAAAGACGAGCTCCCTGATTTCCAGATAGGGCTCGAGTTTGAAGAATCCGGCAATGGAAATAACAAAGCCCAACCCCACCAACCCCTGGAGGCTTAGGGCAGCCAGGGCAGGCAATGGAATAATCCCCGTCAGGAATACGATGATGCCGCAGGCCAGCCCCAGCGCAAAGGAAGGAGAGATATCGCCCACCTGTTCTTTAAAGGAGTAACCGATCAGCTTTCCCGACCAGCGGGAAGCGAGGAAACAATCGAAAAATGAAGCGGCAATTAAGCCTGCTATCAATGCTTTGATACCCATGAATATTCCGATCAGGATGACCGGCACTGCGGCCAGTTTGTTAATGACTTCAACCTTCAAAAAGAGGTCGGAACGCCCTTTGATGACCAGCATGTTCATGTTGAGTTCCCTAAGAGGATAAAGCATGCCCGCCAAACAAAGGAGTTGAAGATAGGGAACGGCATCCCGCCATTGCTCTCCAATCAACCCGATGATGAAATTCTCTGAAGCAGCCGCCAGGCCGAACATCAGGACAAAAGTCAGAAACATGGTGGAGCGTACCAGCTTTCTGTACGCCTGCCTCAGCCGGGGCAGATCGTCCTTTATTTCCGCAAGAGCGGGAAAACTTACGCCCAGGATCACATCTTTAAGGTTCCTGGAAGGGATGTCCTTATATCCGTTGGCACGGCTGTACAGGCCCAGGTCTCTGGCACTGAAGAATTTGCCGATGATGAGGTAGTAGACGTTATTATACATCTCGATAACCAGCCGGGAAACCAGGAGCTTGGAACCAAACCCAAACAGTTCGCGGAAGGACCCGGCGTCAAATTGCAGGCGGAGTGGAGGCCGGGAGAGGATATTGACCAGTATGCAGGCTATGAAGTCATGGATCAACCTCCTCCAAACCAGGCTCCAGACACCGTATCCCTTCACAGCCAGCCATATAGCGACACCTCCGGAGACCAGGTTAGAAGAAACGGAGATTTTTGTAATGGATTTAAAATCCAGGTTTTTAATCAATGGTACCCGGGGAACCAGTGCAAACGCATTGATGATGATGGTCAGTCCCAGCAGGGCAATGATCTTTTCCAGTATAGGCTCATCAAAGAAAGCGCCGATGGCGGGCCCTCCCAGGCACATGAATACGTAAAAAGCGAAGCCGATGCAGACATTGGTTAAAAAAATGGTGGAATAGTCCTCCCGGCTCGGATTGCTTTTGCGGATCAACGCCTCGCCAAACCCGCCGATGGTAAAGGTATCCGCCACCGCCAGGAAGATGGCCAGCATGCCGACCAGCCCATATTCCTGGGGGGTCAGCAGGCGGGCCAGGATGATGCCTACGGTAAACTGAATGCCCTGGTTGGCCAAGTTGTCCAGAAATGCCCAGGAAAAACCCTTGATCGTCCGTTCTTTAAGGGACATGTCCGTCTGTCAGGATTGGAATTTAGCCCCCAGCTTTCTGAACATCCCCCCCTTGCCATTCTTAGTATAGTAGCTGTGAGAGCTGTACCCGTACCCGTAACTGTACCCGTACCCGTACCCGTAATTCTGCTTGTTCAGCGGCACGGCGTTCATCACGATGAACGGCTTGGGCAGCTTGCGTTTCTGAGCAATATCTTTAATGATCTGCAGCTGGGCCCGGCGGGTGAAGCCGAAACGGACGATGTACATCGTCGCGTCGGCAATGTCGTTCAGCTGGAAGGCATCGGCCACCGCTCCGATCGGGGGGGCGTCCAGGATGATCATGTCATAGGGCTCCTTCAGGGCGTCGATCAGCTTGCGCAGGCGGTCCGACAACAGCAGCTCGCTGGCATTGGGCGGTATGGGGCCGCTGCTGATCAGGTCGAGCCCGGGGTGCAGGCCGCTGTTCCGGATGATCTCAAAAGCCTGCATGGAGGGGTCCGCCAGGTAGTTGACAATGCCTTTCTTGCCGAACTCCACCTGGCTGTATATTTCCTGCTTGGGCCGGCGGAGGTCCAGCTCCAGGAGCAGGATTTTCTTGCCGGCCAGGGCCAGCACCATGGCCAGGTTCAGGGCCATAAAGGATTTGCCCTCTCCGGAAACGCTGGAAGTGACCAGCAGGACTTTCATGTTCTTCGCCGGGTCGAGATAGGCCAGGTTGGCCCGCAACAGCCGGAACATCTCGGACACGACCGAGCGCGTGTTTTCTTTGACTACCAGGTGCCCCCGCCCGCGGTGGTATCCAATGGCGCCGGCCACCGGCACCGAAGTGAGCTGCTCGACGTCGTCTTCGTATTCCACCTTGTCGTTCAGGTGTTCTACCAGCCCTACGATGCCGGCCGGGATGGCCAGCCCGAAAAAGGCGGCGATCAGCCAGAGCTGCATTTCATTCGGGCTGACCGGCGAGTCGGGAATGCCCGCCGGCTCTATGATGGTGCCTTTGGCAGTGGTGATCGACAGGGAGATGACCGACTCTTCTCTTTTCTGCAGCAGGTAGAGGTAGAGGTTCTCCGTCACGCTGTTCTGGCGTTGCATCTCGATCAGTTCCCGCTCGCGCCGGGGCAGGCTGCTGATGCGGGAACCCAGGTCATCCTTCAGGCCCAGGTTGGCCTTGCGGGTGATCTGCAGGTCTGACTTGATGGCGCGGATGTTTTCGATGATCGTCCCCCGCAGGTTCTGGATTTGTTTTTGCGCCAGCAGCAGGTCCGGGTGAGAGGGGCCCAGGTCGCTTTTCATTTTTTCCCGTTCGGCCAGCAATTCATTGAAGCTGGCCAGTTGGTTGGTCAGGGTGAGGTTGTTGATGGTCAGGTTGGTGGGCACGAACTCAAAATTGTCCCGGTTCTCCACCAGAAAATCTTCGATGGAGTTGAGGATTTCCAGTTGAATTTCGATAGAGGAAAGTTCTTTATTGTAATTCATCATTTCGCTCATGAGCAGGCTGCCTTCGGAGCTGAGTTCCACCATGTTGGACCGGCGCTTGTAGGCTTCCACTTCCAGCTCCCCGGCGGAGAGTTCCTCGGAGATGAGCTGGATGCGCTCGTTGATCAGGTCGATGGTGTTTTTGTATACGTGGTTCTTGTCCTCGACGGTTTTTATGTTGTATACATCAATCAGTTCCATCAGTATATCGTGCGCGCGTTCCGGCGCTACGTCCCGGATGTTCAGGTTCAGGATGCTGGAATTGTCGCTCACCAGTTCCACTTCGAGCCGCTCGGCCAGGCCCTTTGCTCTTTGCCATTCCGGAACGATCAGGATGCCGATCGGATAATCGGCTTTCATGTCGTTGGACCGGGCAAGGGCGAGTTTGCCCAGGGGCAGTTCCAGGTCTTTCCCGAACTCTCCCTGGAACCGCCTGACTTCTTCAGCAATTTCGGCTTCCAGCCTGTATCCGCCCTTCCCGTCCGCTAATATTTCAACATACAAGCCGCCTTCCGGATCGACAGGCTGCCAGTCCAGAACCTCGACCGGAGAATTTTGATACAGGTCGATGCTGTGCAGTTGGCCCAGGCTGAAGTAGTTGTACTGCAATTTCAGGTTGCGCACTACCTGCTGCAGCAGGGGGGTAGATTTCAGGATCATTATCTCGTTCTCCACGTTCGCCGGTTTTTTGCCCAGGCCCAGCTCGGCAAAGACGGCCTCCTCGCTGGGTTGGCCCGAACCTTCTTCGTCCTCGATCAGCAGCAGAGCTGAAGCCTCATACTTCGGCGGGGTATACCGCAGATAAGTGTAACAGAGCAACAGCGACAGTGGCAGGATAATGGCAAATGCATACCAATACCTGAGCGCTTTTTTTATCAGTATCTTCAGGTCAAACCGTTCTTGTTCCATGATTGAGTTGTTAAAATTTGGTGCCCAGGAAGAAAGTCAGCAGGGTCACCAGCGGAAACATGATGAAAGAATATCGCTGGAAGAAATCCCCCTGGGTGGCGTACTGCTTGGCTTTCAGGGGTTCGACGTAGATGATGTCGTTGGGGTCCAGGTAGAAGTAAGGCGACTCGAAGAGGGATTTGTCGCGGGTGTCAATGCGGCCGAATTCCCGCACGTTGCTGCGCTGGCGGATCACCAGTACGGAGTTCCGGCGCGCATAGGGCGTGAAATCCCCCGCCATGCCGATCGCCTCCAGGATGGTCAGCCGTTCGTTGGGGATGGTATACGTATTAGGGGTATTGACCTCGCCCAGGATGGTTACCCGGAAGTTCAGGAAGCGTACCTGGACGGAGGCGTCCGGGATGAACTTCATCAAACCGTCGGTGACTTCTTTCCGGAATTCGGAGACGGTCTTGTTCGCCGCCCTTACCGAACCCAGGAAGGGAAGGTATATAAACCCCGCTTCGTCGACCCGGTATCCCGGCTGGACGCTCAGGGCACTGGGGCCGGCGCCGGCGCTGGCCTGGCTTTCCGACTGGGGCTGCAGGAAGGCGATCACCGTCTCCGGGTTACGGCTCGTCACCTGAATGCTCAGAATGTCGTCCGGTTGTATCCGCAATACCGGGAGGTTGTATATGTTCATGCTTTCTGATCGTATGTTCTCAAGCATCAGCATCTCCCGGTGTTTGACGCTGCCGCAACTGCACAACAGCATGCCGGCCAGGAAGAGCACAAAATGGGGGAAATGGAAGGAGACGCGCATATCAAATTGGTTTTGTTTATCGCTGGTGGTTGTCGGATGTGGTTGTTTGTTGCTAATTGTTTGTTGCCGGTTGCCTTCAACATAGCATCTCTAAGGCAGGCTTCCAAAAGCGAACAGCGCCCGTCCTCGTGCCTCGGCCGGGCCTTCGCCCGCCAAAGTGGCTTCGGCCCACGGCCTTCGTCCGCCGAAGCGGACTGCGGTCCGTCGAAGGCGGAGGCGGGTAAAAACAGCGAACAGCGAACAGCGAACACCTTAGAAGTAAACCGGGGATTCCGCCAACTCTTCCCGCTGGAAGGGGTGGACGGAGAGCGGCAGGCCGGCCAGGGGGTGGCTCCGCTCATCCAGGCTTTGAGGCCTCGCCTTTCGGATGTCATAGACGATCTGCAGTGCGCTGGCGGCGTCATCCAGGCCGAATCCCCGGCCATGTTCGATGGCCTGGTAGCTTTGGGTGTGCAGGTCGGTGAACCCGTTGCTGAACTCGATTTCCCTGCCGTCAATGGTGATCGACCGGTAGGTGCAGGAGCCGTTGAGGTTTGCGGTTGCCGGAAGGGTGGCGGCGTTGATGCTCAGGAACCACCGGACGCGGGCCTTTTCAAACTCCAGGTAACCGGCCGCCCGGTCGTGTTTTAAAACGTGTACAATGTTTTGGCGGACGTCCCCAAACACCCAGTTCAGCATGTCAAAGAAGTGGACGCCGATATTTGCCGTAATGCCGCCCGATTTTTCTTCTTCCCCTTTCCAGCTGCTGTAGTACCATTTGCCGCGGGGGGTGATGTAGGTCAGGTCGATATCGTAAACCTTGCCGGGGGGCGACTGCTCCACGGCCTGCTTCAATTCCCGCAGGCAGGGGTGGTGACGCAACTGGAGGATGGTGTACACTCTCCTGCCGGTCTCCTGCTCAATGTCCCGCAAACCGTTGAGGTTCCAGGGGTTCAGCACCAGCGGCTTTTCGCATATCACGTCGGCGCCGATCCGGAAACCGAAGCGGATGTGAGAATCGTGGAGGTAATTGGGAGAACACACGGAGACGTAGTCGACCGGGTACCCCTCCCGGATGAGCTTGCTGACGTGGCGGTCAAACCGCTCGAACTCGGTAAAAAAGTCGGCATTGGGAAAATAGCTGTCGATCACGCCGACAGAATCGCTTTTGTCGAGGGCGGCAAGCAGGTTGTTACCCGTGTCTTTGATCGCCCGCATGTGCCGGGGGGCAATATACCCTGCGGCGCCGATCAGGATGAAGTTTTTCATTTTCATTGGTTTTTAGTGATTGCCTTCAGGAGAGATTATTGCAGTTCTACGGCTTCGCCTCTGATAAGTCGCAGGGGGCTTAAGCTGAAAAGTTTGGCAGGCATTGTTTTTCATTTGGCATCCGGCAAGAAAGCCGGCGTTCTGTAGTTCCTCATTCCTCGGGCGCGCCCTGCCCCGGATTAGTGCCGGGAGGCGGGGAAAAAGCCTTTGGAAGGTATTTGTATCCAGTTTATCCCCTGTTTTCAGGTTTCGTTACCCTTTTTGTGGTTCACGGCCCTGAAAAACTGCTTTCTACCGCATTGCCTGAGGACATTTTCCCGTTTTTCTCAACAGGGCCGGGTTCACATACATGCGCAGGGCGTACCCGATATTGTCGAGTTCGACGAGGAAATTCTTTTTGTCCTGCTGTTCGACCAGAATGCCTTTTATCCCGGTGAGGTTGCCTCCGATGATCTCGACGGCATCCCCCACCTGGTAGGCGGAAGGGTCAGCTTCTATTTCGCTGCCTCCATCTACGATGCGCTGCATCAACTGCATCTCCGCTTCCGGGATGGCGATCAGGTTGCGGGAGAATTTGACAAAGCTGACCACATCCTCCGTTTCCAGGACGGGAACATAGTCCTTAGTCGTGATCTTGGTAAAAATGTAACAGCTGATGAGGGGCAGCTCCACCTTGCGCACTTTGCGCTTATACCGGCGGACCAGTTTCTGAAGGGGCAGATACGCGTGAATGTCCTTCTCGCGCAGCCGTTGCAGGATGAGTTTTTCTCTCTTGTACTTGGTATAGACGGCGAACCATCGCGCCTCGTGGTTGTCTAACTGGTTGGAATACTGGTTTTTTGGGGTCATGGTTAATCGAATTAATTATCACTGGGGAGATAATTCCCGATTTAATCGCCTCTTGCCAAATCCTTTTGGGAAAGGGCAAAGCGGCGGCCAACCCCGGACACGACAATTCCGGCTTTCATCCGGGCGTGTCCGTTTTCATATGGTTCAGGAAGAAGCAGGCAATCTCACCGCTTCTCCGGGGTTGCGAAGGTTTCCGAGCCTTTGGCGCCCCCTCGCAGGGTTGCTGCGCCAATGCTACAGAAATATAGACGTTCCGGCAAAAAAAGGGAAAACAGGAACAGGTGGGAAAAACAAAGTGCAACATCCTCGTTTTGCTTTCAGCAGGCAACTTGGTCTTTTATCCTACCATTCCTCTTTCTTCCGGATGGGCTCCGGACCGCCTTTTGCCATCTGTGGTTTTCGCGCCACATGGCATAGAATTTTTTTGATCGACCTGTTGAAGCTGCGTACCAGGAATCGGGCGTATTTTAGCGCCAGCGTTGGGTGAGTTTTCGGGAAAACCTCTCGATGATCGCTCATCCACCCCCTCTTGAGGTATGCATATTTTTTGGTGAGTGCGAATAAGGAAACCATTTCGGTTAATTGGTTTTGTTCTCCTTATTCGAGAAGTAATTTACGAAAATGCCGAATGAAGGTCAAATTTTTTTTTTTGTCCTTTATTCGCAGGGCTTCCCGCAGGCCGCGTCTGAAAACAGCTTCGTATTCGGGCAAACCCTTGAAAGACAAGGCGTTTGGCTTTTGCAGAAAATTCCGGAATTTTAAACGCTGCTCACGATCGAAATGCCGGCTCTTATGCCAATAAGGTGCCTTTAAAATGCTGTTAAGCCGGGAATAGTTCCCCAAAAAAGCTGTTTTTCAAAATATGCTGATGGATTTTCAAATAACCTTCAGGCTACTTTTTGCCGTCAGCCAATATTTTCGTTTTTTAGCAGCCTGTGATTGCTAAAACAAAACGAATATGGCCGAACAGCCCGATCCTCAATGGTATAAAGACAGCATTTTCTACGCCCTCCACATCCGTTCTTTTTACGACAGCAACGGCAGTGGCATCGGCGATATCCCCGGCCTGATCCGGAAACTGGATTACCTGGAAGACCTCGGCGTCACCGCCATCTCCCTGCTTCCTTTTTACGAGTCTCCTTTGAAGGATGACGGGTACGACGTGTCCAACTTCACCAGCATCCACCCGGAGTACGGGACCATGGAAGATTTCGGACAACTGCTCGCCGAAGCCCACAAGCGCGGCCTGCACGTCGTCATCGACCTGATCATGAACCATACTTCCACCGACCACGAATGGTTCCAGCGGGCCCGCAAGGCCAAGCCCGGCTCTCCGGAACGGGATTTCTACGTCTGGAGCGATACCCAGGAAAAATACGAAGAGGCCGGCATCATCTTCAGCGATTACGAGACCTCCAACTGGGAATGGGACAACGTGGCCAAAGCCTACTATTGGCACCGGTTCTACAGCCACCAGGCCGACCTGAACTACGACAACCCCAGGGTGAGGGACGAAATCCGCAAAGTCATCGACTTCTGGTTCAACCTCGGCGTCGACGGGGTGCGCCTCACTTCTACCATGTTCCTCTTCCGAAGGGAAGGCACCAACTGCGAAAACCTGCCGGAAGTACATGAATACCTGAAGGAATTGCGCCAGTACGTCGACCGCAAACACCCGGGCAAGGTGCTGATCGCCGAGACCAACCTCTGGCCGGAAGAAGCCGCCCAGTACTTCGGCGAGGGAGACGAGTGCCACATGAACTACCACTTCCCGCTCATGCCCCGCATGTTCATGTCCCTGCAGACGGAAGACCGGTACCCCGTCATCGACATCCTGGAGCAGACGCCGCCCATCCCCGACAATTGCCAGTGGGCCCTCTTCCTGCGCAACCACGACGACCTGATGCTGTCGATGGTCACCGAGGAAGAACGCGACTACCTCTACAAAGTCTTTGCCCAGGACCACGGCGCCAAGCTCAACGAGGGCATCCGCCGCCGCCTCGCCCCCCTGCTCAACAACGACCGCCGCCGCCTCGAACTGCTCTACAGCCTGCTGTTCAGCCTGCCGGGCAGCCCCGGCATCTACTACGGCGACGAGATCGGCATGGGCGACAACATCTACCTCGGCGACCGCAACGGCATCCGCACGCCCATGCAGTGGAATGCCGACCGCAACGCCGGCTTTTCCGCCGCCAACCCCCAAAAGCTCTTCCTGCCGGTTATCCAGGACCCCCTCTACCGCTACGAAGCGGTGAACGTCGAACTGCAAAACCGCAATTCCGCCTCTTTGCTGTGGTGGATGAAGAACACCATCGCCATCCGCAAGCGCCTGAAGGCCTTCAGCCACGGCAAGATAGAATTCCTGGATTCCCTCAACAGCAAAATCCTCTCCTTCGTCCGTTCCTACGAAGGGGAAAGCATCCTCGTCCTGGCCAACCTCTCCAAATACTCCCAGGCCGTAGAGCTGGACCTCAAACGCTTCCGGGGCATACGCCCGGTGGAAATCTTCAGCCAGAACAAATTCTTCGAGGTAGGGGAGGAACCCTACCACTTCACCCTGGGCCCCTATGGCTATTACTGGTTCCTGATGGAAAAGACGGAGGAGCTGGAAGATATTCCCAAAGACCGGGCGCTCGCCGACCTGGAGGCCGACGCGGAGTGGCCCGATTTTTTCGACAACTATACCACCAGGCGCCGCTTCGAGAAAAAGATACTGCCGGCATACCTGCGTTCCTGCCGCTGGTTCGGGGGCAAATCCAAAAAGATCGTTTCGATCAACATCAGCCATCACCCCCGGATCGACGTAGAGGGCGTTGCCGCCTACTTCCTGAATATCGTCGTGCGCTACACCGACGGCCTGCCCGAAACCTACTTCCTGCCGGTGACCATCGTCACCAACGCCGAAAAGATGGTGCGCTTCCTCAAAAACGAGAACCAGAGCGTCATTTCCTACATCAAAACCCCCTCCCGCGAAGGGATCATCATCGACGCCATCTACGAAGAAGGCTTCCGCAACGAGCTGTTCTGGGCCATCAAAACCAATACCCGGGCCAACGTGATCGGTGGCCAGCTGGTGTTCGAATCCGGGAAAATCCTGGACGAACTGGACGTGGAGAAGGAGGACATCGTCTCGGAAGTGCTCCGGGCCGAACAGAGCAATACCTCGGTGATCTACAACAGCCAGTTCTTTTTCAAGATCTACCGCAAGCTCGACATCGACATCAACCCCGACCTGGAACTGGTACGTTTCCTTTCGGAAAAAACGGCGTTTGAGAACTCGCCTCGCTACGGCGGCGGTATCCAGTTCGAGAACACCACCGAAAAGGCCTACACCATCCTGGGCCTGCTCCAGAATAAAATCCCCAACCAGGGAGAGGCCTGGACGATGATGCTGGAAGCGCTCAACCGCTATTACGAAAAGGTGCTCACCAAGGTGGAACGGGGTAAGCCGGCACCCCCTCTGGCCCGGAAACAACCCTTGTTCTTCAAGGATACGCCCGAACGCCTCCAGAAGCTCATCGGCAGCATGACCGCCGAGCGGGCCGTCCTGCTGGGGCAGCGCACTGCCGAAATGCACGTCGCCCTGGCTTCCAACACCACTGATCCCGACTTCACGCCGGAGCGCTTCACCCAGCATTACCAGCGCTCGGTCTACTCCCAGCACCGCCGCCTGGCCAACGAGACCCTCAAAGGGCTGAAGCGGCGCCTCAAATCTCTGCCCGAACACATCGCCGAAGAGGCCCGGCAAATCCTCGACATCAAAGACGACATCCTGGAGTGTTTCGCCGAAATTTACGCCCTGAAGGTCGAGGCCACCAAAATCCGCGTACATGGCGATTACCACCTGGGCCAGGTACTCTACAACGGCCGCGACTTCTTTATCATCGATTTCGAAGGCGAGCCCATGCACTCCATCAGCGAACGCCGCCTGAAGCGGACACCCTTCAAGGACGTAGCTGGCATGATCCGCTCTTTCCACTACGCTGCCTACGGCCAGCTGGTCCTCAACCAGAACTACCGGGCGGAGGATATGCCGCTGCTGGAAACCTGGGCCAACCAGTGGTTCCACTACGTCAGCCAGTACTTCCTCTCCGCTTACCTCGATACCGCCAAAGGACAGAGCTTTATCCCGAAAGAAGACAAAGCCACCCAACTGCTCCTTCGCACCTATATCCTGGAAAAGGCCATTTACGAAGTGGGCTACGAAATGAACGCCCGCCCGGAATGGCTGCGGATACCGATCCGCGGGGTGCTGTATGCAATGGAAGGGTTTCTGGATAAGAAAAAATGAATGAAGGAATGAAGGAATGAAGGAATGATCAGGGGAACATTCAATCAATCATTCCTTCATTCCTTCATTCTGTGACCTTCGTCACCCCCAAACCCCAAAAACTTCCCTATCTTTCAGGCCATAATCGGCCCGTATGCTCTCTAAAAAATCAAAATACGCGATAAATGCGCTGCTTTACATCGCCCGGCACAAGGACGAAGGGCGGCCCGTGCTGGCCTCGGAAATCTCTGAGCACGAAAATATCCCCCACAAATTCCTGGAAGCCATCCTGCTGGACCTCAAAAATGCCGGCATCCTGCGCAGCAAGCGCGGGCGCCGGGGCGGCTATTTCCTGCTGGCAGCGCCGAAAGACATCAACCTGATCACCATCATGCGCCTCTTCGACGGCCCCATCGCCCTGCTCCCCTGCGTCTCCCTCAACTACTACGGCCCCTGCGACGAATGCCAGGACGAGGCCACCTGCGGCATCCGCGCCGTGTTCATCATGATCCGCGACCATACTCTGGATACGCTGCGGGAGAACAACCTGGCGGTGATCCTGGATCGGGAACAAGAAATGAAGAGGGGGTGAGGGGAAGGGTTGGAGAGGGGGAGAGCAAACCCAGCATACTGGACTTGCAAAAAAAAACGGCGCCCCACCTATGTGGCCTACTGTGAAAACGCCTATGTGCCCTATGTGATAAAACCCCTCCCGCCCCCCACCTATGTGCCCTATGTGTTAAAAAAAAACCGTATGCCCCCACCTA
>JAGFJD010000221.1 GCA_024102975.1 Phaeodactylibacter sp.
ATGAAGCGCACCCAGAAGGCTTCCATCATAAATACGCCATTTCGTTGTGAGGCCTCAATGAGTTCCTTTGTTTGAGCGCTGTTGATGGCCAGAGGCGTTTCGATCAGGGCGTGCTTGCCGGCCTCCATCGCTTTTACGCCCAGTTCGGCGTGGGAGTGGGGTGGCGTGGCGATGTAAACGATGTCCACCTCTTCATCCTGAAATAATTCGGCGTAACTGCCGTAGTGGTTGGGAATGTCGTATTGTTCAGCAAATGCCTCCGCCTTCGCCACATTGCGGGAAGCAACGGCGCTCACCCGGCTGTGTTCCAGCAATTGCAAATCTTTCACGAAAGCATGCGTCACTTTACCGGGGCCGATCAGCCCCCAGTTTATTTTTTTCATCAACTGTGTTTTTTCATTTATTAAATCCGCACGGCGCTGCTCACGGCCGCCCGCATCGAAACCTTGCCACCGGCGCTTTGCTCTTCGTACAATTCCGCATACCACTGTCGGCAATAACCGCCGAACCGAAGCGCCAGTTGCTCGATCTGGTTACGGTATTTTTCTTTCAGGTAATCGCGCACTTCCGGAGGCATCGGAGCGGCGGGTGAAACGGTGTATTTTTTTTCAAGCTGGCAGTACTTTGCGATATCGCCGGCATCGCCTCCGATGAAGCGGACGACTTCTTCCATCAGTTCAGCGGGCTGCTCGCCAATGGCATCGTAGAAGCCCACCAGTATCTGATCTTTGGGATACACTTGCTCGTAATTGCGGAGCGTACTCAGGTAATCGGAGCGGAGTTCCTGTCCCTCAGCGTCCATGAAGCGGATGATGTCCTCCGTTTTGGCCTGGTTGAAATCAAAATCTTTTTTGTACCATCCCTTATAAAACCGGTACTGAGACCAGGCCCTGTCGACGGGATTCCTCAACAGGAATATGATCCTGGCCTCCGGCGCCAGGCGGTACATGCCTGAGATGTCCTTAGGTTGCAGCAAGGCATAGCTGGGCGATATTTCTCCTTTGAAAGGGGCGGAAGCGTCGAACAGGGAGAGGTACCAGTCGTCAGTATAATCGGAGAAGAACCACTTGGCATACCATTCCGCTTTTCGGGGCTCGTCTTTTTTGGAGCGTATTTTTTCCAGGGCCCGTTTAGTCCACTCTTCATCCATCAGGCGGTTGACGAGCCGGGGTTCGGCCAGGAAACTGGAGGAAGCATAGTCCGGGCTTCGGCTGAAATAGTGCAGTTCTTTCAGGACGGGGAAGGAGAAATCCGGCAATAGCTTCAACTGTTTGAAGAGCCAGGTCGTGCCTGCCTTTTGAGCGCCAATTCCAATAAAATCGATCTTCACTTGTTGCATAAGGAACGGGTATATTTTTCGTATGGGGTGTCTTTGAAATATTGCAGCACCTCTTCGCGGTTTTTCACCACGCCTCCCACGTTGGAGATCACTTTTTTCAGCACAGGCGCATCCGGCAGGCTCAGCTTTTCGCCGATATGGCCCTCGATCTTCGATAGTACTTCCGGCGAGAATCGCCCGTCCTCGAACAGGCTCTCATAATAAAGGGTGAGGCAAGATGCACCGGACAGCCATCCTTCAAACACGCGGGTGGAATCCAGCGACAACCGCATTCTCGCCTCGCAATCCCTGACGTCAATGGTTATTTTCTGCTTTCTCAGGGTTTCTTTTCGTTTGTAATGCCATTTTCTCGTCGCTTTGGAGTAAATCCAGGAAACGTACTGCTCGAAGACATTTTTCCGGATCAGGTGTATGAATTTAACCTCCTGCTCCAGCAGCATCCTCAGCAAAAACGGCGGATGGAATATTTCCTGAAAGAAAATATTCAGATGGTGCCAGGAATGGTATTTAACATCCGCGATGAAGTACTTCTTGGTTGTACTTTTTGCCAGCCGGTCGAGAAAAAGGCCAAAGAGCATTTTCTGGTTTTCAGGGCTGGGTAACAACAAGGCCGGGTTTTCGGCAACTGCTTTTTCTTTAAAGTTGAAGAAATTGGTCTTCGCGTACAGGTTCCAGTCGTCGTAGTACTCCTTCACCTTATCGGCGGGCTTGGGCCCCAGGAACACCTCTCCGAAATTGTGCACGAGAGGCGAAGTCCCCATTGTCCTTTGCAAGACGGTGGTTCCGCTGCGCTGGTAGGCCAGCAGGATGATGGGAACCGGCTTGTCGGATGCTTTACTGCTCATTGCTCCTATATCGTTTCTGTTTCGGCGGCTGCCGGGCTTGCCGCCATCCTGTACACCCACTTCAAATATTTATTCATCGTCACCCGGTTACCCCAATTGGCGCCTTCGTAATGATAGGCGCAAACCGGATGGCGGGAGAACAGCTCAAAGAATTCTTCGGCAGAGAGGCTCGCGTCCTTAAAATCGATGCCCAGGTCATAAGGCGATACCTGCAGGTGTTCGATGTGATCTATGGGCACGCCGTAGAGTTGCCTCAGGGTTCCGGACACCAGGATGTCTTCGCTCAGAAAATAGCGTTGGCATCGCTCCCATGTATAGCCGCTTCCTATTTTGATCAATTGGGGCAGGGCGTCAATAATGCCGGCCAAATCCTCCTCGCTGATGGTGCGCAGCATTTTCCTGGCCAAGTGGCCAAAAAAGACGATGCCCCCCTGAACGAACTCAAGCTCTTCCCGCCCGATCTTCGCACCCGCCCAAAAGGGCATTTTTCTTCCTGCGAACCCCATTTTGCCCCGGAACTCCTCAAGAAAGTCCAGGTTATTGAAATACAGGTCGGCGTCAAATTTGACAAAGTCCATATTCAACTCGCTCACCGCTTTGTACAAGCGGACCGCCGTTTCTCTTTTGTTCTGCCGCCACTCGTCAAATTCCAGGGCCGGAAACAGGTGAACCTTCAGCGCTTCGGGCACGCAGGGCCTAATAACAAGCTCGAACTCTTCAAGGCTCAGGTCCTGATCGATGTAGAAAAAGACATTGGAAAACCACCTCCAGCCGTCGAGCTCCGTAATCCTCAGCAACAACCGCCTGGTGAGCAGTACGTCAGAGTTGCAGATTTGTAACAACAGGCCATATTTCATAATTCGTTCTTGTTTGACCATACATTCAGGCGTAAAACCCCAGGGTCTCCTCCAGCCGTATGCGTTCTTTTTCCCGGTCGAGAAATTCCCGGATATATTCCCGGCAGGCATCTTCCAAGCCTTTGCCAGCCGGTTCAGCACAAGTGGGGCGGGGGATGCCCGGCGAAAAGGGGCCCTCGCGGCATGTCTTGGCGGATACCATCACGCATTCGGCTTCAGTATAAGCACTTGCTCCTACTGTTACCGTTCTTTCAAACTGGCCGTCCGCCGGAGGAATGTAGGCGGTATAGGCGGCTTTCAGGTCCAGGATGGTGCTGTTCGGAATATTTGTTTCGAGATGTTTGTAGGCTGTAGTTATCCTTAGCAGGCCCTTGGTGCACAACACCAGCAGCCCTTCATGCTCCGGGAAGGTGACCGCTCTTGGCTTTCTCAGTTCATCGGAGGGCAATACCTTCAGGCGGATGTTGTCTGTACGCCCGAAGTCCTGACAGGGAATGAGATAGCGATCCTCGTTCTTTTTGTCTACGAAGCTATCGCCCGAAAGGCTCACGGCGGCCAGCAGGTAATGGAGCGGCCGGGGTGAAGGGCTGAGTTCTCTGCCGTGGTCGAAGATCCGGAAAGTATTATTGGACCGGTTGCTGGCCTCCACGGCAAAGAGGCCCTTTCCAAGCGCATGCAACATGCCGGGTTTCACCTGGAGCAAAGACCCCGGCTGGGGGCACGTCCTGTAAAAAAAATCGAAGAGCGGCCATTCCGAGCGGCTGAAGGCCATTTTCAGGCCTTCCGTTTTCAGGCTCTGCAGGCTTTCCTTCAGGGCCTGAAGGGAAAAGATGAAGAGGATACCGCCCAAACTCTGCACGGAAGTGGCTTCGGCCTCTTCCCGAAGCCGGAGCGCCAGGGGCAGGTGCTCGCTGATCAGGCGGGAAAAGCGCTGTTCGTATTCCCGGTATAGCGCAGCCGGAGGATCCTCCACGAAGGTGTCGAGCTTGCCGAATGCGCTGTTTTCTATTTTGTGCCTCAGCTCCTGAAAGCGCGCATCATTCGGCCCTATTGCTTTCCGGAACAGCTTGCGGTAAGACGCCCACTCTGATCCCGACAGGAAGGCCAGCGCTTCCAGCTTCTCTTTGTGAAAACCGAGTATGAGGTTAGGTTCATTTTTCTGGTGCCCGGCCAGGTAATTCCGGTTGTCGGCAATGTAAAACAACTCTTCCTTGCCGTAATTATCTTCCCGGCTGTTCAGGGCGGCGATCCTGTTTTTCAACCGATCCGGCGGCCAGTTAGCGGCAGCAAACTCTTCCTCGATGCCGCTTAAATGCCGGGTGAGCGCCTTGCACGTCTTGTCGCCGGGATGCAGCTGCACAGAAAGCCAGGAATTGCAATCCAGCAGTTTGAACATGACGTCCAGGCCGTTGTCGTCCAGAAAAGCAGAGAGGGGCACGCTGTTCAAGGCGTCGAACTTGATGCCCGACACGCCCTTATGGTGCAGGCTGGCCTCCCAGGTTTCCGACACTTTTTCGTCGATAGAAGGCAGCTCCTTAGCGCTCCGGATGCGGTATCCCCCCCAGGTATCATGCTTCTCATCGGGTTCCAGCAGGTAGGGGATGTGCCGGGGCAGCGCCCTTTTAAACGCTGCGTCCTCCTTGTACTCGCCCGCCCAGATCTTTTCGAGTACTTCGATCTTATCCTGATAGAGGTCTTTCTCCTTTTTGATGGGTACGAAGCGGGGCGTGACGCCCTGTTCATCCGTCTCCACTTCCACACCGGCGCAGGGGATCTGCTCGGTGATCTGGTCGATATCTCTTTCGAACTGAAGGGTTTCCCGCAGGATGTCCTCCGCCGCAGCGTCACCGCTGATCTCCGAAGCGGAGCGAAGCGGGAGCTGACGGGAAGAAAAGAAGTCCAGCCGCCTGAGTTTGGCTTTCGACCGCCGCAATTTATCGAGGTTGACGAGGAAAGAAGCCGTGCTCATCAGCAAATAAGAAGAAGCGCCGGGCTTTTCTATGAACAGTTTTTCGGAGCGCCCCTCTTCCGGTGGGCCGGAACGGTAATCGAACCCGTCCTTTTTGTGGTAAACCGGCTTGGCCAGCCATTCTTTCTTTTCGGGCGCCCGGCTGTCCTTCACCCAATAACTGCCCACTCCTTTATCCAGGCTATGCCGCGCCAGTTCGAAGAGGAAGGCCGGCGCATGCCTGCTGCCCATGTACTCGGCCAGCAGGCCCACCTTTTCGTCAATGTTCCTGCCCAGGTTCTTAAAAGTAGTATGATAGATCAGGGCCGGGCCGGGCGGCTCCCCGGTTTTTTCCTCCGGATATCCCAAAAAGCAGTCCACTGCCTGGTTTTCCTCCATGAGGGAACGGAGAAAATCAAAATGCCCGGAAGGGTTGAACTGAAAGCCGTCTTCTTCGTAGTATCGGATATGCCCATTTTCTTCTACGCAGCGCGGCACGGCCGTTTGTCGCAGATACAGGATATCTTCCGGCTGCAGGACCGTTTTGAATTCGTTGCGGAAAGCCCACAACAGGTGAGAGACTTCGCGCCGGACGGCAGCTTCCGTCCAGGGAGAAACCAGAATGATAAGCTTTTTCCGGAAAACCGGGTTGGGCGAATTCAGGTCTTTGAAAAATTCAAACAATTTGAAGCCGAGCAGGCTAAGGTTCATTTTGCCGATTGACACCCGGGTGGCGGGCGTTATCTGCCCGCTGGAAACGGCCGAAAAGCCGCCGCAGGAAATGGCAAGGAATATACGGGCGGGCCCGGACACCCCGGTTGCCCTGTCGGCTTTCGCCTTGCTCACAAAAGCTTCCAGTTCCTGCCAGTTCCATGCCGTTGCCGACCTGAGGTGCGCGCCTTTTGGCTCTGCCTTCCAATTTTTTGCGGCCGCTTTGAGGTCAAACTCATTGTAGGCCAGTTGCCGGGGCAGGATGTCGGCCGGGGCCAGGCTTTTGGGCGCCGGCTTTTTGCGGCCATTGCCGGGCTGTAGCGTTTTTGCGAAGAGGTTGTAGGTGTAGTAAGAAGGATGAAGGTTGAATTTTGCCCCGCCCTCCGGCTCTTCCCAGTCTTTAAAGTGGATGAGGCTGGCCAGCCGGCGGCCGATCACGCGCTGAAGTTCAACGGTGGCCGAAGGGTATCGCTGTATGATCCGGCCAAGTATCTGATCCTGATAAGCGCCGGAGGGGTAGGGCTCATGGTGCGTAACGGTCAGGTAACTGTCGAACAGGCGAAACTTTGCCTGCAGGCAGGGCGACGGTGCCAGGCTGTAATTCAACCACCACTCTATCTGTGGATAAAGCCGGTGGTGAACGTTCTTTTTGAAAATATGATGGGTGGCATGGAACCTCGTTGCGGTTTCGGCATTTGGTTCTTCGGGTTCGATCGCACGGAGGAAAAACCGGCAGAGGCGAGCCCTGTTTTCCGGGACATGGTCCGAAACAAGCTGGTGCCATACCCGGTTCTTTATCGTATCCCACCCCCATTCAGAAGTATAAATCTCCAGCTTTTTTCCCTGGCCGGAGTGAGCATAAGCGTAACAATATTCCAATAGCCCGTCGATGTATTGATCCTCCCAGGACAATAAGATGATGGAGGAAGGAAGCATTCTGCCCGGTGTGTTCAATGCCTGAAAAGCGCCCTGCGGCGTGTTAATGAGAAAGGAATGCCCGGCGAGAAAAAAAACGCTCGCCCCCAGCCCCGCAAGCGGGTAGATATGGAATACCCTATCCGCCTGGCCAGACGGCCAACGGCTGTCCAGGGCGCCGCCGCTACGTGAATGGACAGCGCTCCCTACCAGGCCGGAGATCACCTCACCCTCCAAACTGATCAGAGTCCGCCATTGAGAATGGCCGATCCAGGGGTTTGGGTATGGAGCATTTGCAGACATATTGTTTAGACATTTTTTTGAATCATTCCTTCATTCCTTCATTCCACCGTCACCGACTTCGCCAGGTTGCGGGGCTGATCGACATCACAACCCCGCATGGTAGCGATGTGATAGGCTAGCAACTGCATGGGGATGATGGATAATAAAGGTGTGAACGGTTCGGCCGTTTCCGGGATCTCGATCGTGTAATCCGCCATTTTCCGGATCTCCTCCTCGCCTTTCACCACTATAGCGATGACGATCCCCTTCCTGGCCTTGACTTCCTGTATGTTGCTGACAATTTTCTCATAGGCCGACAGGTTAGTCGCTGCGACGATCACCGGCATGTGCTCGTCGATCAGGGCGATCGGGCCGTGTTTCATTTCTGCGGCCGGATACCCTTCGGCATGTATGTATGAAACCTCCTTTAATTTCAGGGCACCCTCCAGAGCTGCAGGGAAATTATAACCCCGGCCGAGATAGATGGCGCTCGTTGCGTCTTTGATCTGGCCCGCTATATACCTGACCTGATCGTCGAGCTTTAATATCTCCGATACTTTTTCCGGTATTTGCGCCAGCTCCCGGATCAATTCCCGGTAGCAGGCCCCGGAAATCGTTCCTTTCTCAAAGGCCAGCCGCAGGGCCATCATCGCCAACAGGGACACCTGCCCGGTAAATGCCTTAGTGGAGGCCACCCCGATCTCCGGGCCGGCGTGGATGTAGCCCACCCCATCGGTCGCCCGCGCTATGGACGAACCGACGGTATTGACAATTCCGAAAGTAGGCGCTCCCTTTTCCCTTGCCAGCGGCAACACAGCAAGGGTATCGGCGGTTTCTCCCGACTGAGAGATGGCAATGAGCAGGTCTCTCTCCGAGAGAACGGTATCCCGGTAGCGATATTCTGAGGCATAGTCCACCTCTACAGGAACCTTCGCCAGGCTTTCAAACAAATGTTTGCCTACCAAACCGGCGTGCCAGGAAGTGGCGCAGCCTACGATGACGAAGCGCGAGGCGCTGAAGAACTGCCGGCGCATGCCATCCATGCACGCTAAGCGAATCTCAGAGCCTTCTGCCGGCAGGCGCCCACGGAGGCAGGCAGCGATGGTCTGGGGTTGCTCGAAGATTTCCTTGAGCATAAAGGAATCGTATCCTCCCTTTTCCAGCATTTCTATGTCGATGGCGAGGTGCTGTACCTCCGCCGCCTGTAGTTCGTTGGTAAAGGACTTGATCGCAAAGGTGCCGTCCCTGTTCAGGGTAATGACCTCTTTATCTTTCAGGTAAATAACCTTGCGGGTGTATTCGACAATGGGAGCACCGTCGGAGGCCAGAAAAAATTCCTTGTCGCCGATGCCCACTACCAGCGGGCTGGCTTTCCGGGCGGCCACCAGCTTGTCGGGCTCCAGCTGATCCATGACGACGATAGCGTAAGCGCCCCTGGCCCGGGATAGAGCGGCCCGGACGGCCTCCTCCAGGCCGGCGCTTTTCTCCTTCTGCACCTGTTCGATGAGGTTGGCCAGTACCTCTGTATCGGTTTCCGATTCAAAGCGGTGGCCTGCTGCCAGAAGCTCCTCTTTCAGTTCGGCGTAGTTTTCGATGATGCCGTTGTGCACCAACGTCAGCCTTCCGCTGGTGGAGCGGTGGGGGTGGGCGTTGGCGTCGTTCGGCTGCCCGTGGGTGGCCCAGCGGGTATGCCCGATGCCCATGTTGCCATCCATCTGCATATCGCGGACGAAGTGCTCCAGGTCCCTGACTTTTCCCTTTTTCTTGTACACGTGCAGATCGCCGTTTAGCAAAGCGACGCCTGCACTGTCATACCCCCTGTATTCCAGCCTTTTAAGGCCTTTTAGCAGGATGGGGTAAGCCGGCCTTTCTCCGATATAAGCGACAATTCCGCACATGTTTTAAGTTTTTACGTCAGTATCATTTCCTTCTGCCCATTATACGGTGAGCTGTCCAGAACCATTGGTTCGTCTCCTGCCTGCAGGATGAGTTGTTCGATGCCCTGCTGATCGATATCGATGGCGTCGCCTAAGAAAGGGTTTCTGAGTTTTTCCCGGGGCGGTGGCGCCTTTCCCAGGTCCTTGCAGGCCACCAGGGCGCATCCCAGGGAGGTTCCCATGTCGCCGGTATAGGGAGGCACAAAGATGCCTTTGTACAGGCCGCTTTCGGCCATTGCCCGGTTCAGGCCCACGTTGAGGAAGCAGCCTCCCGCGCAACACAGGTAGTCGTTATCGGTTTTTCCCTTTTCGGCCAGCTTTAAGGCTGCCTGTTCAAAGTCGTACTGGAACCTGGCGATATCGTGTATCGATATTTTCTGGTGCGGGAAGGCGTTGAGGGAGTTGCCGTCTCGCAGGTATTGCCGCCGGCTCAGGTTTTTATCGCCATAAGACGCGATGGCCATCACCTTGCTTTCGTACATGCCGCTGTTGGTTTGGTACACCTTCTGGGAAAAGTTGGTGTACGAAAGCCCGAGCATGACATTGATGTACTGTTCATGCAGCTGGATATTATCCTTCTCACCGGTGAACCAGGCTCCGTATCCGCAGTCCCCTCCTCCATCGAGGATCATGATGTCCGCGTTTTCATAAGGAGACGTCCAGAAGGTGCTGGCGGCGTGAGAATAGTGGTGGAGCACCCAGGCGGCCGGGATCTCAATGCCTTCCACCAGTATTTTCCCGTAGGTAGCGTACTTCTTGTAGTCGTACTTCCGCAGATACTCGCCGACGTAGGTGTATTCTCGTTTGGCCGAAGACAGGTCGCCCCCTTTGCGCTCCACGAAGAAGATGCGGGGAGAAGACATATATATAGCTTCTATCTGCCGGAGTTCTTCCACGGAAAAATCGTCGAGTATGGACAGCGTATAGGAGGTTTCGTTGAAATGGTAACGCAGGCGCGACTTGCGCTCTTCCTCCCGAAGATAAACATGATCCCCGTCGATCAGGCAATACGCGTAATCGTGATTGAAGTTGATCCCTAATATCATTGTACTTTGTTTGAAATGAGATGCTTATTCAGCACCAGAAAGTCGAGGTCCATTTTTTTGTAAATCTGGTAGGCTTGCATCGGCGTATCGGCGATCGGCTCCCCTTTGGCATTCAGGGAGGTGTTAATCAACACGCCTATGCCGGTTATCTTTTTGTATTCCGTCAGCAATTCGTAGAGGAACGGGTAATTGTCTTGCCGGATCACCTGTACGCGCGCCGTATCATCGGCATGCACCACCGCCGGGATGGCCGTCCGGGCCTGCGGCTTGCACTTGATGGCATAGAGCAT
Source organism: Phaeodactylibacter sp. (assembly GCA_024102975.1). Taxonomy (GTDB): domain Bacteria; phylum Bacteroidota; class Bacteroidia; order Chitinophagales; family Saprospiraceae; genus JACJXW01. Next base: position 10,171 of record JAGFJD010000221.1, read on the forward strand.
GTAGTCCAGAGAGATTTCACAGTCCACGGTTTCAAAAAAGCGGCCGTAATCTTCTTCCAGGCAAAGCGGGGCCAGCGGCTGGAAGGCCCGGCGCATTTTCATATAGCCGTTGATCCTTTCTTTCTGGCTGATGTTGCGGGCGTCGGAAAGGATCGACCGGTTGCCGAGGGCCCTCGGTCCGGCTTCCGCCCGGCCGTGGGCCACGCCGCCGATTAACCCCTCGCTTAAGAGCCGGGCGACTTCGGCGGCCTGATAAGGTTTTATTCGCTGTTTCATTTATTCGCTCATTTTATTTTTGCTTTCTGCTTCAACTGCATACTACTGTACATGAAGAGGCCAAACGCCCCTAGCCACGAAGACACTAAGGCTCAAAGACTCACAGTGCCCTTAATGTCTTTGTGTCCCGTCTCTTTGAGCCGGGCAAGCTGAGTGGGAAAAAAAACGCCATGTATACTGACGCACGGCAGGTTTTGTCGACTACAAAACCCGCCGGGTCAGTATATACTGGCATCGCTGGTTTTGCTCCTGACAAAACCACGCGTTCGCCAGTATAGTATGTTTTAACCGGCTCGCAGAGACGGCCAGTCCATATACTCCCTCCCTCTCCCCCTCTCCACATCACCCCATCACCCCCGCCCCACATAGGGCATTTTTGCCGGCATCACCATGACGGACAGCACATTCGTATCTATCGGCAGTTCCGCCATGAGCAGGAAAGTATCGGTGACGGCCTTCATGTCCATGGTGTCTTCCACCAAACGCGTGCCGTTGGCCTGTTTGGAGGCGTGCTGCGGGGCGCCGCCCGGCGGTTCGACGTTGCCGATGTCGATCTGCCCGCAGGCGATGTTGTGTCGGCGGCCCTCCAGCGCAAGTGCTTTCGTAAAGCCGGTAATGGCATGCTTGGCCACCGTGAAGGCGGCACCGTCGGGCCGGGGCACATGGGCCGATGGCGCTCCGTTGTTGATAATGCGGCCGCCCATAGGCGATTGGGCCTTCATCAATTGAAAGGCGGCCTGGGAGCAGAGGAACGTCCCCGTTATATTGGTGTGCATGTTATCGGCCCATGCCTCGTAGGGCACTTCCTCAAAAGGCATGCTGGGCAACGCCTGGCCGACATTATTGAACAGGAGGTCCAGGCGGCCAAAGCGTCCTTTGACTGCTTCAAATAAGGCACTCACCGCCTGTCGGCTGCCCACATCAGTTGGTATCGGCACAGCACGGGGCGCGTGCGCTCCCGCCATCCGGGCCGTCTCCTCCAGCGGCGCTTGGCGCCGGCCGGCCAACACGACATGCCAGCCCCTGTCCAGCAGGGCCAGGGCGCAGGCGCGCCCGATGCCGCTGCCCGCTCCGGTGATCAATGCTGTTTTGTTCTCGTCAGCCATAAACCATAGTTATTTCCGCATCACAATGCCCTGAATCCTGCCTCTCCAGCCGCTCTCCTCAGCGGTTCAAAATTCCTGTCCTCCCGGATGGCGTAAGACGCATGATAGTGCGGTGAATACAGGTAATCCATCCAGTAGTCGACGAGGCTGCCGTCTCCCCAGGAAGCGGCGAGGTTGAAAATGCCGAGTTTCGTGTCTGTTCTTTTGACTCCGGGTTTGGGTTTGGAGCCCCGGTGCAGCAGGCGCATATCCAGGATGAGGGTGTCTCCCATCTTATGTTCCAGGTTGACGCCGCCTCTCTCGAAGGCGGAGAAGTCTTCGTACCGGGGGAAGCGGTTACCCGTCAGCTTGCGCAACATGCGTGGGAGGAGGGGCACATCAATACCTTTCAGTAGTTGCTTTTGCCGCACCAGCGGGTCTTTTTCCAACTTGTGCGAACCGGGCACCACAAACATGCCGCCGCCCTGCTCGCTGCTGTCCTGAAGGTAAGTGCCGATGGCCACCCCGGTGAAGTCCGGCCGTTCGCCGATGGGAAAGCCCTGGCTGGTCATCGTGGTGACGTCGGTGTGCAGGTCCCAGAAGCTGTTGCGGATGCAGGAAGCCGGCGGCATCAGCACGTAGTCTTCCCCCAATAGGATTTTGAGGGCCGACACGATGCGCTCGTTGGAAATTACGTCTATCAGATGAGGATACAGCCCCGGATAGTTGAAGAGGACATTGGCCTCGTTGAGGTTCTCCTCCGGGAATTTTTGATTGAATTCTTCCAGTAAGAATTCCCGAATTTCGAGGATGCGCTCCCGGCTAAGGGCACCTTTGACCAGGTAGTAGCCCTTTTCCTGAAAATCGGCCCGAATGGCCTCGGGAGGCTGGATTTGGATATCTTGCGTAATATTCATTGTCTGTTATTTTCCAGGTTGCGCCGGCGTTTTGAAAACCAAGCTATTAACCGGCTATTTGCCCTGTACCATACGGGGTTACTATAACTGCGAGGGAACTTCGTTCCGCAAACACCAGCGCACTACGTACACCGGGTGAACACCTGGTCGAGCAGCTCGATGGCCAGGTCGATCTCCTCGTAGGAAATTTCCAGAGATGGCGCCATGGTAAGCACGTTTTTGTAGTATCCGCCAATATCCAGCACCAGGCCGTAGCGGCGGCCGTTGGCCTCCAGGGTAGCGCCAAGCGCCATTTCATTGATCTTGCCGGTCAGTTCCCGGTCGGGCGTATAGCCGTCGTGGGCTGAGCAGATTTCGATGCGCAGGGCCATGCCCAGGCCGTCCACATCCCCGATTACTTTGTGCTTGCGCTTCAATGCCTTGAGGCCCTCCAGAAAATAAGCGCCTTTTTCGCGGGTCATGGTTTCATAATCGCCCTCTTCCAGCATGGTGATCGTCTCCAGAGCCACGGCTGTGCCGAGCGGGTTGGAAGCGTAGGTAGAATGGGTGGAGCCTGCCGGGAATACATCGGGGTTGATGAGTTCCTCTCTGGCCCACAGGCCGCAGAGGGGGTTCAGCCCGTTGGTGAGGGCCTTGCCGAAGACGATGATATCCGGCTTGACGTTGAAATTTTCGATCGACCAGAACTTGCCGGCCCGATACAGCCCCATCTGGATTTCGTCGGACACCAGCAGGATCTTGCGGGCCTCCAGTATTTCCTTTAATTTTTCGAAATAGCCTTCGGGAGGAATGACGTAACCGCCCGTGCCCTGTATGGGCTCGACATAAAAGGCGGCGTACTCGGCCTCCTCAACTTTAGAGTCCCACACGGCCTGGTACTCCGAATCAAACAGTCGGGCAAACTGATCGACGCAGTACAGGCCGCAATCCTCCCGCTTTTTGCCATAGGGGCAGCGGTAACAGTAGGGAAAGGGAATGAACTGCGCCCGGTCCCCGAAATGGCCGAACCGCCGGCGGTACCGGTAACTGGAGGTCATAGATGAGGCCCCAAGCGTACGGCCGTGGTAGCCACCTTCGAAGGCAAACATCAGGCTCTTTCCGTTGGAGGCGTTGCGCACTACTTTCAGGGAGTCCTCGATGGCCTGCGCGCCGCCCACATTGAAGTGGCATCGCCCTTTCATGCCGAAAGTCCGCTCGATATTCTTGGCGATAGCGGCAGCCAGCAGGATTTTTTCCTTGTGCAGGTATTCGCTGGCGATTTGCGGCAGGGTGTCTATTTGTTTTTTGAGGGCGTTATTCAGCCGCTCGTTGGCGTAGCCGAAATTAACCGCAGAGTACCACATCTGCAGGTCCAGGAAGGCACGCCCTTCGGCATCGTACATAAAACTGCCTTCGCAACGGGTAAATACTTTTGGCGGGTCATTGTAGTGAACCGTATCGCCGTAGGAACAATACTTCGCCTCCAGGGCGAGCAAATCCTCGCCGGCCAGATTGTCAGTAGATATGGTGTTGGCCAAATCAGTTTGCATGTGTTAATTTTTAAGGGCAACTACCTTAGGTATGATGGTGTTGCGGTGTTATGGTGTTGCGGCTTCAGAGCCAGAAAGCCGCAATACTGCCTCATCTCGTAACTGTTTAGGTCTTTTGCTTAACCACATAGGACACATAGCGTTTTCACAGTAGAGCACATAGGCCGCCGCTGCTGTAGCCTATGTGAACTGCCTGATATGGCCTATGTGGTAAATAGTTACCTCATCTCACAATATTTTTTGCGTTTTGAGAATTTTCAAGGCGCTGCAGCAAAGGCAAAGCCTCGGCAAAACCTTCGATGGCATGGTGAGGCAGGCGGTTGCGGGCGCAATATTCAGCCAGTTTACCTTTGGCAAATACCATGTTGGCCTGCTCAGCGGCGCAAAAGTCCGACCTGCCGTCGCCGACCAGCAACACCTTCCCCCGGGCAGGGAGCGGTATATGCCGCATCGTAGCACACTTGCAATGGCCGGCTGCAAAATCACAACCCCGGGCAGAATAGGGAAAAGCGATCGTCCACTTTCGCTCCCCGGCCCGGTGCAGCCGGTTGGCGAAAATGGGCAGGCCATGGATACCATGGCGGCCCAGAATATACCGGATCGAATAATCCAGGCCGTCACTCACTATGGTTACAGGGAACCTCCTGTCCTGTGCCGCCTTGAGGAAAGCAGCAAAATCCGGGTCAATAGCTATTTGGTTAAGGTGGCCATCCAACTCATCAGGGGCCATATCCAGCAGTCGGGCCTGGCGGCTCAGGCATTCTTCAGAGCCGATGCGCCCCTGCTCCCATTCTTCTTCAATGGCTTCCCACTCCGGCCGGGCAAAGCGTTCCAGCAGGCTGTCGGTGACATCGAAAAAGGTGATGGTGCCGTCGAAGTCGCAAAATATGTCCCAGGCAGGCGCCAAGTTATTGTTGTGTTTTAAAGCGTTTAACATCGTCTGTCTTATGTTCAGCGGCGATGGGTTTGGCCACATAGGCCTCCACCTCCACTTCTTCGGAGAGCCGCCCATATAATTCCCAGGCGATCATGCGGTGGAGGCCATCTATATGGACCAGGCCGTCTTTTCTTTCCAAATCCCAATAATCATCTTTCTCAATAGCTCTCGTCGATAAAAAGAGCGGGGTGAAAGGCTGCCTCGCCATCCGCCGGATTTTCTGGTAACAAACGGGGTTGTGCTTGGCAAAGGCCTCGCCCATGCCCGCAATTTTTGCCGCCGCCTGCCCCACCGTCATCCCGGTTTTCGGCACCAGTTCGTCCTTACCGCCGCAACTGATGTGCCACGGCAGGATCACCTTCAGGATATCTTCCCGCCGCACCAGGGCCTTTCTCCATTCGCCCATCTGGGCATTGGCGAGGTTTAGCGCCCGCTCTGCTTCCGGATTGGTGTTCTCGTCGTGGGCCAGCTCGGTGGAATGTTCCCGGTAGAAGGCTTCCAGCACCTCTGTAAATGGTATTTTTGCGATGAAACGCATG
>JAGFJD010000233.1 GCA_024102975.1 Phaeodactylibacter sp.
CCGAACTATCGATAAGCCATTTTCACCCCCATGTCGGAAGTTATTCCGCCAAAATCCGCCACCTTTGGTTCTTGCTTACGCAAGCGGTGGCTTGACGCGCGGGAAAAGTAGTAAAGTCAAACTTAGGGTCTTCTTTTTCCAGCAAGGGCAGGAGAAAAGGCATGTTGGGGGTGGCCCAATCGCTGTGGGCACAGATGGCATCGGCGGCGGCCTCCAGCATTTGGGCGGAGCTGGATTGCTTAAGGGTCGTCTCGATGATGGCAGGCAGCACTTCCGCCGGCGGTTCCATTTTATTCAGGCACCGCAGGGCATTCGACCTGAAAAAATCGTCGCGGCCGGAATCGGGCTTGAGGGCATCCAGCAAAAAAGGAACCGCAGGGGTGCCAATAGCCGACAAAATGTCGATGGCTTTGCTGCCAATCGGATATCCCTTGTTCAGCTTTTCCAGCATAAAAGAGATTTGCCCGATCACCTGCTCGTGCTGCTGCCAGCCGGCGTCGATGCTTTCCAGGGTTTGCAGCGCCAGCTGCCTTTCCTGGGCCTTCTCGCCGAACAGCTTGGGGACCAAAGCAAAGACCGCCTCCTCCGCTTCCGGCCCCAGCGCCTGAAGCCGCTGCATCGCTTCCATCCGCTTCTCCTCCTGCTCCCTGGCATTCCTGCCGACGTAGTTCAGCCGGGAGATCAGGAAACCGACGTCGTTCAGCAGTTCTTCAAATATATTATCGGCCTCATTGGGATTGAAACCGGGTTCGGGTTCATTTTTGGAAGAAGCACCCTTCGATGCCGGAAATTCGGGAGGAGTGTTTTCATCCGGCACTTTGCCCTGAAAAAGGCGGAAAATTTTTTTGAGAATACGCATGGCTTAGGTGGTTTTCAGTCCGTAATTATGAAGGCACTAGTGCGCCGGGAAGGCACAGAGTCGCACAGAGGCTTGATTATCAATGGAAAACAATCCGTGTACTCTGTGTTGATCTCAGTGCTCTCTGTGTCCAAAACCATTTTGTCCAGTGGTGTGACTCCGGGGCTTCGGGCCTGACTTTCCGGAGTGCGCCTGCCAGCCCATCACCCGCCCTGCTCTGCTTCCGGGAGCGGCAGGGTAACGTAAAAAGAACTACCCTCGCCCAGCCGGCTTTCGAAGCGGATCGTGCCGTTCATCAGGTCGACATAGCGTTTGACGATGTTGAGGCCCAGGCCGGTGCCCTGGATGTTTTCCACGTTATGGGCCCGGAAAAACCGGGTGAACAGGTGTTGCTGTTCCTCTTCCGGGATGCCGATGCCCTGGTCGATGATGGTGATGTGCAGGGTGTTGCCGGCCACTTCCATCCGGCAGGTGATCTTTTTGCCTTCCTCGGAGTATTTAATGGCGTTGGACAGTAAATTGAACAGGATGTTCTTGAGCATTTTTTTGTCGAGGAACAGCTCCACGCCCTTCATTTCCCCCTCCTTCTCGATGTGCTGGCCGGGCCGGAGCAGGCCCTGCATCTCGCCCGTGGCCTCCTTGTAGAACTGCTCTAAGCTGAACCGGGAAGGCTCGGCTTCGAAGCGGCCCTCTTCCAGGCGGCTGAGGGAGAGGAAGTCGTTGAGGATGCCGGTCAGGTTGGCTACCGAGGACTTGATGCGGGTGGTGTGCCGCAGGCGTTTCTTCTGGTGTTCTTCGGAAGTGTAGGCCTCGATCAGGTCGGCAGAAGACAGGATGGTGCTGAGCGGGGTGCGGAACTCGTGGGAGGCCATGGACACGAAGCGCGATTTGAGGTTGCTCAGTTCTTTTTCCTTTTCCAGGGACCGCCGCAGGCGGGATTCGTTTTTCCGGATCTCTTCTTCGGCGGCCTTTCGTTCCTTGATCTCGTGCTGGAGTTTCTTGTTGATGTCCAGCAGTTGGTTGACGGCCTCGGCCAGTTCGTCGGTGCGGGCCTCCACCCGCTTTTCCAGTTCGGCGTTGAGGCGGATGATGCGGTCTTCAGCCTGGCGCTGGGCGGTGATGTCGATGCCAGAGCTGATCGTTCCGGTAACGGCGCCTTGTTCGTCGTATAAGGGCGAGTTGTGCCAGGCGATGAGGCGGCGTTCGCCCTCTTTGGTGAGGATGTCGTTCTCATAATATTCGATCTGCCGGCCGCCCAGCAGCGCCTGGAAGACGGATTCGATCTCCCGGCGGTCCTCCTCGGGGATGGCCAGGCCGAACCAGTCTTTGCCAACCGCTTCCTCTTCGGTTATGCCGAGTACGCGGCAGCCTTTGTCGTTGAGCAGCCGGACCCTGCCCTCCCGGTCCACGACCACGATAATGGTATTGGCAATGTCGAGGTACCGCTGCGCCCTTTCTTTTTCCTTGCGGAGGTCTTCTTCTATGCTTTTCCGGTGGCTGAGGTCGTGGACGATGCCGGTGAATATGCGGCGGCCCTGCAGTTTGACTTCGGAGATGCTGAGCCGGATGGGGAAGGTGGTGCCGTCTTTTTTCCGGCCTTCGACCTCCCGGCCGATGCCAATGATCCGTGCCTTCCCGCTTTCCAGGTACCGGCGGATGTAGCCGTCGTGTCGTTCGCTGTGGGGAGAGGGCATAAGCATGTTCACGCTATTGCCCGTGAGTTCGTCGATCTCATAGCCAAACAGCCGGGCGGCGGCGGAATTGGCCAGTTCGATGATCCCGTTTTCACCAATAGCAATGATGCCATCCGTCGCTGTTTCGATGATGGCATTGAGCATTAACGCATCTTCCGATAGATGATTATGGCTGCTAAGTTTGTTCACAAAGTACTTCGTCTGGCCTGTTGGTTGATGAAAAGGCAAAATAGCAAGATCAGTTGCGGCGGGAAAATGACATAAGTCATCGGCAGGGGTGACAAAAGTCATTCCCCCGCTCATCTATTAGGACGATTTTGCCCCTTAATTTAGGCTTAAAATGCGATTATGGCTCCGGGGGGCTGTCGCCTGGAGCCGGAAAGAAAGCGACGGGAAGGTTCGCACGGCAACGGCGGGCCTTTTCGCGTGAGTTGCGTATCGTTCACCGTCAATATGCAAGGTATGTTCGTTAGCCGGATCGGGAAGAAGAAGATAGACGACAAAAACACAGGAAAGGGAATGTCTGAAGAAAAAGGATGGAATGGAAAGCCGCGCATCGAGTTGTTGGGCATTGGCTCGCTGAAACACCGGCAGCTTAAAGCCAACCTTTTCCAGGCCCTGAGCGACCTGTCCCTGAATGTCCCGGTACGGGAAGTCACCGACATCGACGAACTGATGCGGTACGAAGTGGCCGGCATACCGGCCCTGGCCGTCAACGGGCAGGTACTCTTCCAGCAGGTGGTGCCCAGCGTGGAAGACCTGAGCATCGTGCTGAAGGTGTTGCTGAGCGGCAGCGCGAACCAAAAAGAAGAAATGCTTCGCCAGGCGGCTATGACTGGCCTCAACCAAAAGGGGAATGTGATGAAAAATATACTGGTGCCAACGGATTTTTCCAGAAACGCCGAGAACGCCCTCCTCTATGCAGCCGAGATCGCCAACAAATTCGGAAGCCGGATAACGCTGCTCCACACCTTTAAAGTATACAGCTCCGCGGGCATGTTCCTCTCGGTAGAATCTTATATGGAAAAAGACGCCGCCGAACACATGCTGGCCGTGGTCGAACGGGTGGAACCCATGCTGTCCGGCGGCGCGGCATTAGAGAGCAAGATCGTCAGGGGCGACGCCGTGCCCGTCATCGCCGACCTCGCGGAAAAAGGGGATTACAGCCTCATCATCATGGGCACCCAGGGCGCCTCCGGGCTCAAAGAGATTTTCACCGGAAGCACCACCAACGGCGTGATGAAAAACACCCGCACGCCCATCCTCGCCATCCCCAACGGCTACCGCTACCAGCCCATCAAAACCATCGTTTTTGCCGTGGACGAAGAGGGGATCAGCCACCCCGGCATCACCTCCGTCCTCGTGAAGATCGCCCGGGCGTTCGAGGCCAAAATCCATGTTTTCCACCAGGATCTCGGCAGCCGGGACGACGGCATCGACCCCACCGTCGACATCTTCCTCGACGGCACCGACCACTCCTTCCACTACGAACTCGACGAACAGAACATCAACGAAAGCATCAACAGCTTCGTCCGCGATTACAACGCCAACCTGCTCTGCATGGTGCGCCGCCGGCGGGGCTTCCTGGAGGAGGCCTTCCACGTCAGCGCCACCACCCGGGAGGTGTTCGACAGCCCGGCGCCGTTGCTGATCCTGCAGGATGAGGGGTAGGGGAAGATATTGCTGGATCGTCCCTGCGAGCCGGTTAAAATTGCTGTATTGCTGGCGGGGGGAGGCTATAGGGCAGGTTATATTGTTCGCGAAAAGCGTTATTTTAATGCGGATTTCGCGAGCAATAACTTTTTATTGTTCGCGAAAAGTGTTATCTTAATGCGGATTTCGCGAGCAATAAACGGTACACATGACAAACATTCCCTTAATTGGCAGGATTGAGGAACGAAAAATACTGGAAAAGGCACTGCAATCTCCGAAAGCGGAAATGGTTTCTGTAATAGGCAGGCGGAGGGTAGGGAAGACCTTTTTGGTAAAATCGGCGTATGAGGGGCGGATCGACTTTGAAATTACCGGAATCCAGAATGCTACCCGCCAGGAGCAACTTCGAAATTTCATGATCCAGCTTTCCGGTTTTTCGAAGGGCAGTTTTCCGCAAACTCAGCCTAAAGACTGGCTGGAGGCTTTCCATTTCTTGTCGAAGTTTTTGGAAATGAAGCGGAAGCCGGAGAAGATGGTGGTGTTTTTAGACGAATTGCCCTGGTTATCCACGCACAGGTCCGGTTTTTTAAAAGGATTGAGTTTTTTTTGGAACAGCTGGGCTGTAAACCAGAACATCGTAGTCGTCATCTGCGGGTCGGCAGCCTCGTGGATGATCAGGAAGGTGGTTCACCATAAAGGCGGGTTGCATAACCGGATCACCAGGCGCCTTACCTTGAAACCATTTAGCCTGGCGGAAACCGAGGAATTCCTAAAGGCAAAAAACATAAACCTGGGCCAGTACCAAATCCTCCACTTATATATGGCAATGGGGGGCGTGCCGCATTACCTGGATGAAATCGAGCCCGGAAAAAGCGCTGCTCAAAATATCGACCAGATATGTTTTTCAGAAAACGGGTTGCTGAACGACGAATTTACAAAGTTATATAGCTCCCTGTTCGAAAATTCCGAATCGCACGTTAAAGTAATCCGGGCATTGGCCAGGAAGCGAAAAGGGCTGAGGCGCTCCGAAATCGTTCAAAAAACCGAGCTTCCTGAAGGCGGCGGGACTTCAAAGATTCTCGAGGAATTGCTGCACTCTGGTTTCATTTCTATGAATTATCCTTTCGGGAAAAAAAAGAAGGATAGTGTGTATCGCCTGGCCGATGAGTATTCCCTGTTTTACATTCATTTCATTGAAAATAATAGAGCAGAAGGCAAAGGGGTTTGGCAGCAACTCAGCCAGACTCAGGAATACGTGAGTTGGGCCGGTTATGCTTTTGAAAGCATCTGCCTCAAACACCTTCCGCAAATTAAAAAAGCACTGGGTATTTCCGGAGTTTATTCAACGGCCTCTGCCTTTTACAAAAAAGGAAACGAAGAGGAAGAAGGCCTGCAAATCGACCTTCTGATCGACCGCAAGGACCACGTGATCAACCTGTGCGAAATGAAATTTTATGGGGCAGAAGTCGCTATAACCAGGGCCACGGCGATGGAGTTGCGCAATAAAATAGCCCGCTTTAAGGAGTTGACGAAAACACGGAAACAGGTCTTTTTGACCTTCATCACTACTTTTGGGCTGAGACAGAATCAGCATAGTGTGGGGTTGGTTGATGTTGCTTTAACTATGGAAGAGTTGTTTGAGGGGGGGAGTTAATTATCCTGGAATTAGTTGCTGCGATATTGCCGGTTTGTTCAACCAGGTAAAAAACCGGGAAACAACTGCCCCGGGACTTCGTTCCGGAGACACTAAGAGCATGTTTGGAGGTAGTCATTTTGGCTGCAAATGCCAGCTTTTGGAACCTCACTTTGCCATTTTTCCGCCCCGTAGCGCTGCTATGGGGCGGAAAAATGCCTTCGTGAGAACCCAAAATC
>JAGFJD010000283.1 GCA_024102975.1 Phaeodactylibacter sp.
GCCCAGCTATGGCGTGGCAGTCAAGCGCAAAACTATCCAGTACGTTTCCATTAATATCCACCAGGTAAGCTAAATCTTTGAAGCGCGCCCGGTAAAAAAAGGCCTCGCCCTCCAGGCACCAGTCGAACAGGTCATGGGCAACCAGGTTGGATACAGCTTTCAAACTGTCTCCTTGCAGGTTAGCCCTGTACATTAGGCCGTCGTATGTTCTTCGAAAGATCATCCATCCTTGCTTGCTGACTTTAGGCTGGCTTTTGACTTTATCCAAAATGAATTGCTTTCTTCCCGAGCAGGTATCCACTTTCCAAATCTCTGACCCTTCATTACTGGTGGGAACTTCCTCCCGGTTAATTAAATAGATCCATTCATCTGGATTGTTAGGGTTTTTGCCGATCAGGGCATAGCCCGGACCTACCCGGTAGTAGAAATAGGTAGTTCCCCACAGGTCCGGGAAATCCAGGCAGGTGTCGGCGGGCAGCGGGTGGGCATAGAGCGTTTTATTGCATTGCTTGGTAGGAGGCGTGGGAATGGCCGCGTTGTCCTTGGTGCAAGAAACCAGCGCCAATATCCAAAAAAACGATAAAATAATATGTTGTTTCATAGCTTTACTGTTTTACCAGTTTGATGGAAAAATTCTCCTGCCCCATTTCGTCATAAATGGCGTAGCTGTATCCCGAGAGCTGCCCCTGAAAAATACATCCATCGACGGTGGGCGGCGTTTCAAAGCGCACCATAGCATAGGGCCGCACGCCGTAATATCCGAGGTCGGGCGGGTCCGGCGGGGGTAAAAGATCTTCAGGTTTTCCCCAAAGCGTACTGGCGCTTCTATGTCAACAGGTATGATGTTCACTGATCCAAATCCAGCTTCCACTCTTCTCCCGTTTCGGTATTGTACACTACCATGTCCGTTGTGAAATATACTTGGCCCGTATCCGGGTAGGAATGATTCTGTTTGCTCAGAAAAAACCACGAGGGATTCTGCTGATCTATTGAAGGGAAATAATATAATGTGTTATCACAAACCTCTTCTTTCACAAGTTCTACAACTCCACTAGGGATATGAATCCGGTATAAGCCATAGTGGACAAATAAACCGATCAAAGCATTATCATTTTCCCAGGAAAGCGCATCCGGCGAGCCAATGCCTATTCCATCAAGGTTTACTAAATCAGTCAAACCACCATTATCTAGATTTAAAATGGCTATTCTAGTATTGAAGCCGGAATTTTCACTTCTCATCGAAAAAGCAATCTGGTTTTTCCGCCCCGCGATCGCATGATAGTCCAGGTTAAAACTATCAAAAACAGTACCGTCGATAGTCGACAGGTATGATACATCTTTGAAGCGTGCTCGGTAAAAAAAGGCTTCTCCGTCCAGGCACCAGTCGAACAGGTCATGAGCTACTACATTGGATATGGGTAGCAAACCGCCTCCCTGCAAGGAGATTCTATACATTAAGCCGTCAAAGGTTCTGCGAAAGATCATCCAACCCTGTTTATTGACCTTGGGTTGGCTCTTTATTTCATCCAATAGGAATTGCTTTCTCCCGGAGCATGTATCAATTTTCCATATTTCCGAACCGTCATTAATGCCCGCTCCTTCTGGATGGATGAGGTACAGCCATTCGTCCGGGTTGTCTGGGTTTTTGCCGATCAGGGCGTAACCTGGGCCCACCCGATGGTAAATATAGGTGGGGCCCCACAGATCCGGGAAATCCAGACAGGTGTCGGCGGGCAGCAGGCTGGCGTAGAGGGTGCTGTTGCATTGCTTGACAGGGGGCATGGGTATGGCTCCATCGTCCTTGGAGCAGGAGGCCAACGTCAGTATCCAAAAAAGCGATAATATTATATTGTGTTTCATAGCTTTACTGTTTTACTAGTTTGACGGAAAGGTTCTGCTGCTCCGACCTGATACGGCAGAAATAAAGGCCCGGAGGGATGTCTGGCAGTTGGAGGTTCAGCAGGCTTTCGCCATTGTGATAACCGCTGAACAGTTGGCCCAAGAACTGCCCACTTACAGAAAAAAGCTGGATGTCCAGGCTTCCTGCCGCCATTCCGTCCATAACGATAGCCCCTGTTGTCGGGTTGGGAAACAAGCGCGGCTGGCCGACTCTCTCTTCGCTGGCAGGAACGGGGTTTTCAGATTGCACCAGCAAAGAAATGGCCAGTCGGGGACTTTCGCAGTGCGCCAGGCCAGCCGGCATCGTGCCCAGCAGTTCCTGTCCCGTTGCGTCATAAATGGCGTAGCTGTATCCCGAGAGCTGCCCCTGAAAAATACATCCATCGACGGTGGGCGGCGTTTCAAAGCGCACCATGGCATAAGGCCGCACGCCGTAATATCCGAGGTCGGGCGGGTCCGGAGGCGGCAAGAGGTCTTCCGGTTCTCCCCAAAGCGTGCTGGCGCTTCTATGTCGACAAGCCTGATGTTCACTGATCCAAATCCAGCTTCCACTCCTCCCCTGTTTCTGTATTGTACAGCACCATGTTCGTCGTAAAATAAACCTGAGCCATCTCCGGCCAGGAATAATCCCGCTTGCCCAGGATCAGCCAGGAGGGGTTGTCCGAATCTACGACAGGGTAATAATAAAACAGGTTTTCACAAGTTTCCTTTATAGGTTCTATTTCTCCGGTGGAGACGTGAATCCGGTAAAGGCCTGCCCGGCCAAATGCGCCGATCAATGCATCATCGCTTTCCCAGGCCAGGGCTAGAGCACTCCCTATCCCTCTCCCTGCTATTTCGATTACATCTGTCAAAGCGCCATTTAAAAGATTCAGAACGGCTATTCTAGTATAGCTGCTCGAAACATCACTGTGGAGGGATAACGCAATCCGTTCCCTTCGCCCGGCTATAGCATAACTATCCATCGCAAAACTATCCAATACGCTTCCATTAATATCCGTGAGGTAAGCAATATCCTTGAAACGCGCTTGGTAGAAAAAAGCCTCACCGTTAAGGCACCAATCGAATGTAATGTTATTGATTTCTGTAGATACCGCTGCAAGGCCGGCTCCGTTTTCTTTTATTTTATAAAGGAGCCCATCTTTCAGGCTCATAAAAAGTATCCATCCGTTCTGGTTTATTTTAGGTTGAACAAATATCGAATCCGCCAGTTTCTGTTTCCTTCCCGAGCAGGTATCAACCTTCCATATCTCTGAACCTACATTGTCTGAGACTTTTTCTTCCCGGTTGATTAGAAAAAACCATTCATCCTGGTTGCTGGGACTTTTGCCAATAGGAGAATACCCAAGCCCCACCCGGTGGTAAAAATAAAGAACGGGGTCATCCGGGAAATTCAGGCAGGTGTCGGCAGGAAGCAGGCTGGCATAGAGGGTGTTGTTACATTGCTTGACAGGGGGCATGGGCGTGGCGCCGTCGTCCTTGGAGCAGGCACTGAATACCCATATTGCGATGAGATATAGAATAATATTGTGTTTCACGGCATCAATGTTTTACCACTTTGAAAGCATAAATTTCCTGCCCGGCGCGGACACGGCAAAAATAAAGGCCCGCAGGAACCTGCGGTAGTTGAAGGTTTAAGGAACTTTTCCCGCCGTAGTACCCGCTAAACAGCTGGCCCAAGTTTTGCCCGCTCATAGATAAAAGTTGGATATCGAGCTGGCCTTCCTCCATTCCTTCCACAACGATTGCCCCTGTGGTTAGATTGGGAAACAGGCGCGGATTACCACGGCCTTCTTCTGCGGCAGAAACATGATTTTCGGATTGCACCACCAAAGAGATGGCCAGGCGGGGGCTTTCGCAATGCGCCAGTCCAGCGGGCATCGTGCCCAGCAATTCCTGCCCCGTTGCGTCATAGATGGCATAGCTATATCCTGAGAGCTGCCCCTGAAAAACACATCCATCGATGGTGGGCGGCGTTTCAAAATGCACCATGGCATAAGGCCGCACGCCGTAATATCCCTCGTCGGGCGGGTCCGGAGGGAATAATTCTTCGGGTTTTCCCCAAAGCGTACTGGCGCTGTTGCGCACCCAATAGCCTGGTTTTTCAGAGCTATCTACAATAATGGCGTTGGGGTCGTTGGTCAAAGCGCATATATCCAGGTCGATGTCCCAGGTGTGCCGGACGACGTCTGCCCTGCCGAGCAGGTCGCCGGCATTGACGGCGTATCCCGAGCCGTCATACAGGTAATTGCCCTGCATTTCTATTACGCAGGTGGAATTCGGCAGGGATTGGTCGCACAAATATTCTACCACGTCCGGCTCGGCGGAAAAGTGCAGGACGCGGTTTTCCTGGATGAATTCCATCGCCGATCCCGCGTTCAGCCTGCCCCAACCGGTTCTTTGGTCGTAAAAGGGGGTTTCCAGGTCGTCAGCCGTATACTGCATAATATGTTCGAGGTCTTCTACCGACAAACGCACCTGCCCGCTGGCGGAAGCCAGCAAGGCGGCAACGCCGGTAGCATGGGGGGCCGCAGCAGAAGTGCCGGTATGAGGCACATATTCCTGGTCATTGCTCATGGTGGTCATAATCAGGGCCGCTGTTCCGGGAGCAAGAAAGTCCATCGGCTCTCCATACATGGAGAAATAGCTGTCGTCACCCGGCCCTTCATAGGTGGGGTCTCCATTTCCATCATCCTTCCACTGCCCGTCCGTCCCGGTCGAGCCCACGCAAATGAAGATTTCATCGTCAAAGCTGCAGGGATATTGAGCCGCTGTAAGCTCCTCTCCAGGGAAACCATTGCCACGCGACGCGACCAGGGCTACGCCGGCGCGGAAAGCCAGGTTTACGGCTTCTTCCAACAGCCCAACATCATTGGAAGAAGAGTTGTCATCTGGAAGGGCCAGGCTGTTATTCGCGATCTCAAACATGGGGCTGCCGTTGGCCTGGACAGAAAACATCAGGGCATCGGAATAATCTAATATCGTCCATCTATTATCCGTATTTAAAACGCGCAACCCCAGCAAAGTGATGCCGGGAGAGCCCGTATCCCCGCCGGCAATGCCGGCGACGCCTATGCCGTTGCCCCTTATGGCACCAATGATGCCTGCCCCCCGGGTGCCATGAGAGGTCAAATCTTCTGATGTCGTAATGACGTTTTGGCTGTTCCCGTTTACAAAGTCCCAGGATTCTTCAACTACGGCCCCGTAACCGAAATCTTCGTGCTGGTAAAAAATGCCGGAATCGAAAACGCCTACTTTCGTCTCCGGTTTGCCGGCGCTGTGGTCCCAGGCCGGCAATACATTGATGGAAGCCTCTTGACCATACTGAATGTCTTGTGGAGGAGGAACATCCCACAAAGAATGTTGCTTATTGCACAGCGGGTCTTCGCAATCCGCGTCGCCGGTGCCGACAAAATTGGGGTGGGCGTAGACGATCCTTCCGGCGCTGATGCTGTCCAGCCCGGCGCTGGCGGCGAGCTCGTTTTTGCCGTCGGTGCAGTTTTTCAGCAGCATCGTCGTCCAGTAGGGAGGGATGTACAAAGGGTCGCCGTCCAGGGTAGTGATGCACAGCTCTTCCGTCGTCAGCCGGGGGAACACTTTGACCAGGTGGCAATCACAAATGTCTTCGCCTTGGGCCGGCTCCAGCAGTTGCCCCATTTCACTCAGCAGGGCGGTATCCGTCACTACCTCGCAAAGCGGGCCGTAGTGCAGGTTCGTATTGTCGATAAAACTGCTGTCCAGCACCGGAGAAGCAAAGCGGATGATGACTTCTCCTTTGACGTAGTGGGGGATGGAATCTTCCGAAAAGGCCACCTCCCTGTCCAGGTCCAGCTCTTCCAGGGCTTTTAACACGTACTTTTTAGATTCCGCCTCCTGGACGGCCCCAGAGAACAGCAGCCTTCCCTGCCCGCCGGCCAGGAGGGAAAAAGATTGCCGTTCAGGGTTAGCCGCCA
>JAGFJD010000307.1 GCA_024102975.1 Phaeodactylibacter sp.
GCTATTATTTTACTCATGCGAGCTGCTTTTTTAGTGCCCGGCACTAAGAGGAGAAGCTATGCATGGGGGTCTGGATACTGCTAAATTTTTCAGAAATCATAATCTTTCGCTTGCGAAAGGTCAGTTACTCAATGCTTCCCCCCACAGTTTTTTCAACGTTTCCAAACCAATTTCACCGCAAATACAATGATCATGAAAACTTCATGTTACCAGCCGTCAAAAGTATGGGGAATGCTTTTCTTTCTGCTATTTTCCTCCCTCAGTGGTTTCTCCCAAAACTATGTATTGTATGGAATTATCGGCGACTACCTCGCGGCTATTGACCCCGCTACCGGTGAGGCAACTGAGATCGCGCCGTTAACGCCTGGGTTTTCAACCTTTTCGGGTCTAACTTACGAGCCCAACCTTGATAAACTTTTAGCAGTTGCTGACAGGATGACTGAGCCAAGATTAGTTAGCATTGACCGGTGTTCGGGAGAAATCAATGCAATAGGTTTCATTGACCAGCAATCTCCGCTCATAGACTTCAAACTGATTGAAGCTATGGAATACAATCCTGATGATGGGCTGCTCTATGCCTCTGGGTATGAGACAGCCCCCCCGGCAAACTATATTAGCCGAAGGCTTATGACCATTGACCCTTTAACCGGGAATGCTTCGGTTGTGGCGAACATTTCGGGTACTTGCCACAATGAGGCGGATGCCCTGGCCTTCACTTCTGGCGCCCAATATTCCTTTGATGGTTGTCCTCCAAACCCGGTTAATCTTTATGCGATTGACTTAGCAACTGGAAATTCCACATTAATTGGCCCTGCAGCTGGAGGTTCAATATTAACATTGCATCCTGTAACTGGAGAACTATTTTCTGCTTCTCCTAATCAATTATTTTCTATTTCAACAACAAATGGAACAGCGACACTTATGGGCCAAACGCATACCGCAGATGAATTTGGGGGCGGTTCAATTGTCCAATTGGCATTTGCCCCAAGCTTAGACATTGATGATGACGGCATCTGCGACGCCACCGACAATTGCCCCACCACCCCCAATGCTGATCAAACCGACACGGACGATGACGGCCAGGGCGATGTATGTGACGCCTGCCCCAACGACCCGTATGACGATGCCGACAACGATGGGATTTGCGGAGATACCGACAACTGCCCCCTCACCCCCAACCCCACCCAATCCGACCTCGACCTCGACGGCCAGGGCGACGCCTGCGACCCCGGCACCTCCATCTACGTCGTTGTCGATAACCTGAGCGCCTACATAGGGGATCTGGACCTTGTTTCCGGAATCGAAAAAGCCCTCATCACCCGGCTCCAAACGGCGGCCTCCAAATTGTGCAAAGGCATTGACCCCGCCGTGGTGATCGGCCAACTGAACAGAATCATCCAGTACATCCAGTACCAAAGCGGCAACCAGATCCCGGAAGCGGACGCCGAATACCTCATCGCCCAAATCCAGGCCCTGATCGATGCCATTCAAGCCGGCACGGTGAAGTGCGAATCAGCGGATGCCATTACCCCACTATCAGGTGCCTCTTTCCGGGCGGCAGAGGCGGATCTCCCCGGCTTCGACCTCTACCCCAACCCCACCGCCGGCACCCTCACCCTCCACCTCCCGAACTACCAGGAGCAGGAGGTGGCCATCGCCATCTACGACGCCTTCGGCCGGCCGGTGTTCTCCCTGCCCGCACAGGAATTGCATAGCCCCGCCCTCCGCATCAGCCTCGCGGAACAGCCTCTGCCCAATGGCGTGTATTTCCTTTCGGTAAGGACAGGAGGGGAGCGGCAGGTGAAGCAGTTTGTGCTGGCGCGGTGAGGGCGGTAGGAAAAGTATTTAGCTAGTCGGCCCAAAAGGTCATTTAAGAAAGCACCTCAATAGTTACAAAGGATTCCTAAAAGTCATGAAGAAGGCTGGAGCAGCATGTTTCAGTCTTCTTTTCAATTTGAAAACCCCAAAAAGTATAATTTAAAGATATTTCCCTTCCGGGAATAATGTACCGGCCCCTTAAACCTAAAAGAGGCCGCAATCGCTGTATCGAGTTGCGGCCTCTTTCATGGCACCTTTCACTCTACCAGGATTATGGCAAGTGAATTAGGAAAGGAAGTTTTTACCTCCGGTTCTCTCCCGAAGCCTTCGAGCCACTCCGGCGGTTCTTATTCCGCCATTTTCTGTTACTGTTATTGCGGTTCCGGTTGCCGGTATTCTCGTTTCGGTTCCCGTTGTTCCTTTCCGGCCTGGGCGTTGGCGCCGCTTCCGGCGCCGGGCGGTCGTCTTCGGCCTCCCCGGCAAACGGGTGGTTTTGCACGACCGGTATACGCTGCCCGGTCAGTTTCTGGATGTCCCGCAAATAGGGGCGTTCTTCGGCATCGCAGAAGGACAGGGCGATGCCGCTGGCCCCTGCCCGCCCGGTGCGGCCGATGCGGTGCACGTAGGTCTCCGAGATGTTGGGCAGGTCGAAGTTGATGACGTGGGACAGCTCTTCGATGTCGATGCCGCGGGCGGCGATGTCGGTGGCGACCAGCACGCGGGTGCGGCCGTCCTTGAAGTTGCCCAGCGCCTGCTGGCGGGCGTTCTGCGATTTGTTGCCGTGGATGGCCTCGGCGTGGATACCCCGCTTCGTCAGGTCTTTGGCAACGCGGTTGGCGCCGTGCTTGGTGCGGGTGAAGACCAGGGCCTCGGAAATGTCTTCGTTGCGCAGCAGGTGGAGCAGCAGGTCCCGCTTTTGCTTTTTAGGCACGAAGTAGACCGACTGCTCTACGCGCTCGGCGGTGGAAGAAACCGGGTCGACCTGCACCTTGGCGGGGCGGTCCAGGATTTCGCGGGACAGCGCGGCGATGGCGTCGGGCATGGTGGCCGAGAAGAAGAACGTCTGCCGTTTTTGGGGCAGTTTGCGGATCACCCGCTTTACGTCGTGGATGAAGCCCATGTCGAGCATGCGGTCGGCCTCGTCGAGGACGAAGAACTCGATCCGGTCCAGGCTGACGTAGCCCTGGTTCATCAGGTCGAGCAGGCGGCCCGGCGTGGCGACCAGGATGTCAATACCCGATTGCAGCTGGCGCGTCTGAGCATTTTGCGATACGCCGCCGAAGATGACGGCATGGCGCAGCCTCATGTGTTGCCCGTAGGCGTCGAAGCTCTCCCCGATCTGTATGGCCAGCTCCCGGGTAGGGGCCAGGATCAGCGCCTGGATGGGGCGCTGGCGGCTACTGCCCGGCTGCTTATCGTTCAGCAGTTGCAGGATAGGCAGGGCGAAGGCCGCCGTCTTGCCCGTCCCGGTCTGGGCGCAGGCCAGCAGGTCTCTGCCTTGCAGCGCCAGGGGGATGGATTGTGCCTGAATGGGTGTTGGTCTTTGGTATCCAGCCGTTTTTAGAGCCCGCTGGATGGGCTCGATGAGATGAAGGTCTTGAAATGTCATTACAGTAATTGAAAACGGCTGGCTAAAACTTTGGTGGGTTCCGGATCAGCAGTCATGTGTTGCAGGGAATTCTCCCTTTTGTGAATAAATGGCGATCCCCTTTTCGGGAATACCTCTGAATAACGCGCAAGGTAGGGATAATAGTTCAATGGGGCAAATATTTTGTTGGGAGGGAAGATTCAGGATGCAGATACAACACGTCCGGGAATTTTCGTAAATTTGGTAACCCCTTTACTGCCGCATCAGTATAACATATCCACCAAACAACTCATCCCCACACCGATTGACTATGAGGACTATTATTTTCAGCCTGTTGTTATTGTTGTTTCATCCTTTCTCCTCTTCCTGCCAGGAAGTTACCCTCCAGGAATTGCAGGCCGCCCTGGCAACTGCCCAGGGCAAGGAGCGCGCCGACGTGCTGAACAGCCTGGTAGAGAAATTGAAGTTCAGCCAGCCCGCCCAGGCTGTGGAATACGCCGTTCAGGCCCTGGAGCTGAGCGAGCAACTGGCTTACCGGCCCGGCATTATGGCTGCTGCCTACCACCTGGCGATTGCGGAAAGAGATAACCGGAACAACCGGCGGGCCGTGCGCTACGCCGAGCAGGGCCTGGCCGCCGCCCGCGCCCAAAAGGACAAAATGGCGGAACTGAAAGGATATAAAATTCTGGAAACCATTTATCAGGTGGCCGGGCGGGACAAAAAAATGGCCGAATACCGGGAGGAATACGACAAGCTGAAGAAAGAGCTGGAGCTGGCGCAAACGTCGGAGCAACTGGCGAACCTGGAAAAGGAGTTCGAGTCCACTTCCGAAGCCCTCGGCCTTTCCGAACAGGAGAAGGCACAGATTTCCCGGGAAAAGGAAGCGGTAAAAGGTGCCCTGCGGCTGACCGAAGCGGAAAACCTGCTCAAGGAAACCCAACTGGCCGTTGCCGAAAAGGAGGCCGCCGAGCTGGCCATGGCCAAGGCCGAGCTGGAGCGCGAAACCGCTATGATGGAAAAAGATGCCGCCCTCCTTCAGCTGGAGCTGAGCGAGGAGCGCGCCATGCGCAACCGCATCTTTGCCGTTGCCGTAGCGCTGCTGTTGCTCCTGGTGGCCGTCTGGCAACGGTACCGGTTCGTCCGGCAGCGCAAGCTGGCAGAGATCGAAAAGCAGCGCGCCGAGCGCCTGGAAGAGATCGACCAGTTGAAGGACCAGTTCCTGGCCAATACGTCCCATGAACTGCGCACCCCCCTCAACGGCATCATCGGCATCGCCGAATGGCTGTACGAAAAGCGCGAGGAGGCCACTCCCGAAATCCTGAGGGATAACCTCTCAGTCGTGGTCTCGGCGGGCAAGCGGCTCAACAACCTGGTGAACGACATTATGGACTTTTCCCGCCTCCGGAACGCAGAGCTGAAATTGCATCCCAAACCCCTCCACCTGCGTTCCCTGGTGGATATCATCCTGCGCATTAACCTCCCTCTGACCAGAGGTAAATCCCTGCAGCTGTCCAACATGGTGCCCGCCGATCTTCCGCCTGCCCTCGCAGATGCTGACCGCCTTCAGCAGATACTCCAAAACCTGGTGAGCAATGCCATAAAATTCTCAGACAAAGGCGCTATCACCGTCGGTGCCCGGAAAGCCGGCCGAAACCTGGAGGTTTCCATCAGCGATGAAGGGATCGGCATCCCGAAAGAGAAGCAGGAGTTCATCTTCCAGGCCTTCCAGCAGGGCGACGGCTCCACAGTACGGGAATACGAGGGCACCGGCCTGGGCCTGTCCATCACCCGCCACCTCATCGAACTGCACGGCGGAAAAATCTGGCTGGAATCGGAACCGGGCAAGGGCACGGTTTTTTACTTCACCCTTCCGGTTTCTGATGCGCAACCGGCGGCAGCGGAAGAGCAAGTGAAAGTGAACGCCCGCTCCCTCTATGCTTCCAATGGGGAGGAAGCGTCCCGGCCCGGCCCGGCGGCGCCCGTGCCCGCCGGCCAGCGCATCCGCATCCTGATCGTCGACGACGAACCCATCAACCAGCACGTGCTGAAGAACCACCTGAATCCGGACTACTATGCCGTCACGACGGCCATGAATGGAGAGGAAGCCCTGGCCGCCCTCCGGTCCGGCGAGCCTTTCGACCTCGTCCTGCTCGACATCATGATGCCGCGCATGTCGGGCTACGAGGTTTGCGAACGGATCCGGGAGCAGTTCCTGCCTTCCGAACTGCCCATCATCATGGTCACGGCCAAAAACCTGGTCAAGGACCTGGTCATGGGCCTCGACACCGGCGCCAACGACTACCTGGCCAAGCCCTTCACCCGCGACGAATTCCTGGCGCGGGTGAAAACGCAGCTCAACCTCCACCAGATCAACCGGGCGACCGGCCGCTTCGTGCCCAGCGCCTTCCTGCGCTCCCTGGGCCGCGAGAACATCACCGAAGTGCGCCTCGGCGACCAGGTGGAGCGCAAAGTGACGGTTTTCTTCTCCGATATCCGCGACTACACTGCCATGTCGGAATCGATGACACCCGAGCAGAACTTCAAGTTCGTCAACGCCTACAACCGGCGGATGGGCCCCATCATCGACCGGCACGGAGGCTTCATCAACCAGTACCTGGGCGACGCCATCATGGCCATCTTCCAGCACAGCCCGGAAGACGCCCTCAAGGCTTCTGTAGAAATCCAGCAGGCCCTCCGGGAATACAACCGGCAACGCGAAGCGAAAGGGCGGCGGCCCATCCGTTCCGGCATCGGCTTTCATACCGGCCCGCTCATCATGGGCATCATCGGCGACGACAAGCGGATGGACGCCGCTACCATCTCCGACACGGTCAATACCGCCGCCCGCATCGAAAGCCTCAACAAGTACTACGGCGCCAGCATCCTGTTCAGCGAAGACAGCCTGGCAGCTATACCCGGGGTTGATGCCTTCCATTTCCGGATGCTGGGCAAGGTGCAGATGAAAGGCAAAAAGGTACCCGTGGGCATCTACGAGTGCTTTGACGGCGACAGCCCGGAGGTTTTCGATAAGAAACTGGCTACCCTGAATGCGTTCAGCGAGGCCAGAGCCTTCTATTTCGAAAAGGAATTCGCCAAAGCCTACCGCGCCTTCGAGGCTATCCTCAAAGAAAACCCGGAGGACGCCACTACCCAGCTCTTCCTCAACAAAACCCTGGAGTGCATCGCCAGCGGCGTGCCCGACGACTGGACCGGCATCGAGCGCATGACCGCGAAGTGAAGTGTTTGGGCCGTTTTTCCTTCCCCCAGCCTGGAGCAGAGGAGGGGAAGGAAAAACGGCCCGGCGGGGGTGCTCCGGCAAGCATGGCCCGGGCGGGCGGATTCTATTGCCAATTATACTACCGAACAGCCATAGCGCCCGATTTCAGCAAGGGGCATTGCAAAAATCGACTGCCCGATAGGATTTAATCTGAAAACCTCGTATATTGAAAGCCTAATTAACCGGTTATCCAATTGCGGTTAATAACTTATAACTTTGCCTGCCCCGGCCACAAGTCCGGCGGCAATCATAACCAATTTTAATCTAACGCGCTCACCGGGCCCACCTTTTCCAGTTGCTCCTGGTGATTATTTACACGCATTTTTGGAATTGCCGGCTGTTGGCTTGCCAGCGGCGGGACGGTGCTTTGTTGTCGGTTGTCGGTTGCCGGTTGTTTGGCCAACCATCAACAAACGACACGGATTCTCCAGGTAAACCAAACCAGGGAGGACAAACTGCTGTACATGAAAGCACCAAATGCCTATAGCCTCGAAGCCCCATAAAGCATGCTACTGGCAATGTCGTTTGCGAGGGTCTGAGACCCGATGCAGTATAACTTGCAAGTCTCCGACTTGGGGTTTTTTAGTTACGCAAGTCTGGAGACTTGCTGATTTAGGCGTATCGGGACATAGTCCCTCACGAACAAGATACAACTTTATGTCTATTTAAGCTGTGTACAGCAACTGAACCTTATTTCTCACACATAAAATTCGCGCGTTATGAAAAAATCAACACTGACTTTGCTCTTCTGTATGCTCGGCCTGTGGGCGCAGGCCCAGGCCTCCCTCACCGTCCTCAACCCGCGCCAGCAATGGCACACCGGACAGGGGTCCATCGAAGAGGCCACCATTACGCTGGAACCCCAGGGCATTTACCTTGACGTCAGCCTCTACCTCACCCTCTCTTATGCAGAAACAGATTTCAATTATGAAGACTCGCTGGAGGTAACCCTCAATTTCACCCTGCCGGAAGAGGCCGCCATCTACGACTCCTGGCTCTGGATCGATGAGGTGATCGTCAAGGCGGACATCCTGGACCGCCGCACGGCTACCAACATCTACGAAGATATCGTCAACCGCCAGCAGGATCCTTCCATTCTCTTCAAGCAGGGGCCCGGGCAGTACCAGCTTCGGGTGTATCCCTTCACGCAGGAGCAGCGGCGCAAAGTAAAGATCAGTTATCTGCTGCCCGCCAACTGGACGGCAGAGCAGGTGCTGGCCGACCTGCCTATGGAGATCATCCAGGCTTCCTTCATCCCCCTCCAGGAGCTGACGCTTCGGGTGTGGGCCGGGCCGGAATGGGGGCAGCCCCGCATCCCCGAGCTGCCGGAGGTCGTATTCTACCCCAATAACCATCCCGACCTGGGCGCCTTCCAGGAGCACATCCTCTACTGGCCGGAGATCAAACCCGGCCTGACCCTGGCCCTGGATGCCCCCCTGCACGACGGCCTTTACGTGAACCACAACGA
This sequence comes from Phaeodactylibacter sp., assembly GCA_024102975.1. Classification (GTDB taxonomy): domain Bacteria; phylum Bacteroidota; class Bacteroidia; order Chitinophagales; family Saprospiraceae; genus JACJXW01. The sequence continues at coordinate 8,152 of JAGFJD010000307.1, forward strand.
CAGCCTGCGGATGTTTCAGCTGGTAGCCCTGCCCGACCAACTGGTAGCCCTGCCGGAAGCGCCGCCCCGCCGCCTGCTTATATACCTGGACTACAAACCGGATAATGCCAGCGGTTTTTCCAAAGAAGACCTGCTGGATGGCCTGCAGCGGGAACTGCTCGCCGGGCTGCGGAGCCAGGACGAGTTCCAGCTATGGGCCACTACCAACGACGAGCCGGCAATGCTGGCCGACGGCTGGGTGTCCGGTTCCGCAGATGCCATTCTCGAAGCATTTGAAAATCTTTCCCTTTCCGCTTTTCCCAACAACGGCCGGCTGCATAACGCCCTGTTTCACGCCCTGGGCCAGATTGACGCTCAGGGCCAGGAAACTCCGGTATTGCTAATCTCCAACTCTCATAACGAAGGCGACCCCTGGTACGCCGAACAACTGGTGAACCAACTGACTCGGACAGCGGGCTTCAGCCTGGCTGACTTTTACTTTATCAACTACCAGAACAGGAACGTCGAGGAGTGGTGGGACTGGTGGGGCCCCAGCGGCTGGAGCAGCAACGACTTTTTGTATTCCGAGCTGGCAAGGCTCTCCGGCGGCACCTACCGCCGCGCCGGCCAGTTCCGCTACAAGATCCGCAAGGCGCTGGAATCGGCCGACCGGCTGCGGGGCTCCGTGGAAGTACACTCCACCCTGGAGAGCGGTATTTGCTACAACCGGTTCCTGCTGGGGGGCAGCACCGTCAACATTCCCCTTAGCCGGCCGCTGTACCAGGTGGGCCGCTACCAGGGCTTTTTCCCCTTCCGGATGGAATACATTAGCGTGGTGGACGGGACGCCACTGGCAGCCACCCGCAACGTCGGGCCGGAACATATCCACGCCATTGACACCCTGGCCGAAGAAGCCTGGGCCGCCAACTACCTGCTCTCCCTCGAAAACAGCAATCAGGGCGACGCCACCGCCCAGGAGATCGTCGAGAGCAGCATCTATTACCGCGTGCTTTCCATGCACACCGCCTTTCTCTGCCTGGAGCCCAGCCTCGGCGGAGAGCCCTGCATCGGCTGCATCGACGGCTCCGGCGGGGGCGACATCCCGGTCTTCAGCACCGGCGACCTCGCCGCCCGGGATCCCCTCATCCGGCTGAACGCCTCGCCCAATCCCTTCGTGGAACAGATCCTGATCCGGGCCGAACTGTTGGCCGGCGCCGCAGCGGCGGAATACCGCTTCGCGCTGTTCGATGAACAGGGGCGGCTGGTACATGTCTTCCAGCCTCAGGCCCTCGCTCCCGGCCGGGAAATAACGTTGCAGTGGGACTGCTCAGGCCTGCCCGCCGGCGTTTACTTCCTCATCGCCGAAGGCCCGCAGGGCAGGGCGCAGCTGAAATTGGTGAAGGTGGGAGCGTAGGAGTGACGTCACCCATTCGCCAGTTCCAGCAGGACATCTGCGTGGCACAGCTCATCCGGCCTGCAGCTACAGGCGAGGTCTTTGCCCCGCAGCAATGACAGGTCGTACCGCTCCGGCTCTTCTTCGATCTTCCGGAGGATGTATTCCCGGTAGAGGCTTACGCTCTCTTCCCGGGTGTATTGCCCGCCGTGTTCCACAATGCGGAAGGGGTTGCCCCAGCGGCTGCCGCGGGTGACGAGCACAGCGCCTTCCGGCAATTTGGTGTAGCGGGTCTTGCGGTGGATGCGTCCGGGCATAGTTGGTTGTTTTCTCTATGGAGCATTTAAAAATTAAATTCGACGCCAGTGAGCCGGGTACGGCCTGGAGCCTATGCGGGCGAAGGCTGCACCCGGCTCACTGGCCCAAAATGTCGAATTTATTTTTTAATCACACTAAGTTACTAATCCTGGTGCCGGGGATGGCAGCCTTGAAGAATAAGGCTTCTACCATTCCACTTCCTCCTCCCGGAGCCGAAGTTCGACAACCTCTCCGCCCTCTTTTTTCCTGACCTTCAGTTGTACTTCCCCGCTGCCCTTCTCCCGGAGGGCGCAGTAATCCTCCAGGGAAGCCCCTTCCGTATTGGCCTCATTGATGGCGATTATCTCATCTCCGGGTTCGATCCCGCTTTTTGTCAGCGCCAACCGTTGATATATACTCAGCACCCGGACGGCCCCGTCCTCGTAGCCGATCCGGAGCAGTTCCTGCGGCAGCCGGGCCGGGGCGGAAATCCGGGGCAGGAGGTACAGCCGGCTGGCGCTCCAGCTGATGAGCAGTTTGTAGTTTTCCCAGAAGCGGTTGCCGATCTTGTCGCTGGTGTTGAAAGCGGTGATCACGGTGGGCCCGAAAGGTACGCCGCCGATGCGCAGGCTGTCCGCCCGGAAATACCAGGTTGTGTCGGTGTTGGCGCCGAAGATGCCCTTGGAGGTGCGGCCGAAGGCATAAGTGGACGCCGTATCCCGGACAATCTTTACCGCATCGGTTTTTTGTACGGAAACGCCGCGGGTGGAACCCAGGTCGAACGTGACGCCGGAAGCCGAAAGCAAGCCTGGGATGTCGACCTCCAGTTCCGGGGTGCCCTGAGCTTTGGCTTTGAACGGAATAGCGACCGGATAAGCTTCTTCCGGGCGCTCCGCTCCGCCTTTGCCGTACAGGCGTATCCTTTCTTCCTGGTAGTCCACCTCCCAGTCGAAGTGCGACATCGCGTTGGCGCCCAGCAGCCCATCAATACCCAGGCAATGGAAGAGGCTCAGATCTGTCACCAGGGCAGCAGAATTTTCGATTTCCACGCCGCCGAAAGCCAGGCTTTCCAGCACGACAAATTCAAGCTTCGACTCGTTGTTCTGCGAGTCGGAAACGTCGATGGATTTTACCTTTCTGAGCTTCAGCGCCTCCCTCAATTCCAGGCTGATCACCGTAGGCGCTCCGCTGTCGATGATGAACCGGCGGGGCAGGCCGTTGACATGGACATCGACGAACAACAGGCGGTTGTGGTAATCAAAGTCGACCGGCCGCAGAATATCCGCTTTGAGCACTTCTCCCTGCTGCATCAGCTTCCTGGCGCTGGTACACTGGGAAAACAACAATATCGCCAATATAAGGAGCGTCGGTTTTTCGATCATAACTACACCGGAGTTTGGTTTCAGGACGGCAAATTAAGGATTTTCGGAGAATCTCCCTGCTGCCTGCCCTACCACCCCCGCGATCCCCAAGCCTACCCCCAGCCCCCTCCAAAAGAGGGGGAGAAAAGGGGGAAGCCGCCAAAACGGAGCTGCAAAATCTTGTGCATCCTGTTTATCCTGTCTATTAAAACGCGCCACTTAAAAGTGGCGCGTCCGGTTCGTGGGCTTAAATTTGTAAATCCTGCCTGGTTTTGCCTATTTTCGGAAAAAATATTCAACAGATGAACGCAACGAAAAAGCAACTGCTCCTTTTATCCACCCTCATCCTCAGCCTTAACCTCAACCTCCTCCTCAACCTGAGCCTCTCCGCCCAGGACACCACAATCGTCCAAACCCTCACCTGGCAGTCCGACAACCGCTCCGGCTACTACCAGTTTCCGGACGAGCCGGGCGCCCGGTACGAAAAAATCCTCATGCGCTACAACATGCGCTGCCACGATAACGCCGTAGGCAGCGGCAACGTGGGCTGCCGCGAGTGGGACTACAGTTGCAACACCTTCATCACCGACCCCGCCCTGGTGGATTCCACCCGCGCTACCCACCCGGATTATGTGATCCCCGGCTTCAGCGGGGATGCTTTTCCCTACACCGGCCAGCCGACCTATACTTACCGGCAGTACGGCCAGTATGACGTACAGTATGGCGCTGTCCTGGCGGAGAACAGCCTGGAGGTCGTGCCCTCCGATTTTGGCATACCCATTACCCTCGGCAACCCAACCGGCAAGATGTTCTTCCTCTATACTGCCGAAGAGCTGCAGCCGGTTGCATCTCAGGGCAATCCGCTCACCAGGCTCGGGTTCCACGTCCTGGAAGGCGGCGACGGCAATGCTTTCCTGCGTTTGCGGCTGAAGCCCACCAGCCTGGCGGCCCTGTCTGCTGAGACGCCGCCTGATCCGGAGGGCTTTACGGAGGTGTACTTCCGGAATACCAGTTTCTCTCCGGGCCTGAACACCCTGTCTATCCGCCCGTTTGCCTGGGACGGGACGTCCAACCTGTTGCTGGAACTGAGCTATACCAACCCCGGCAGCGGCCAGCCGACGGTGCTGGCCAACAACCAGGCGCCTTTTTCGGGCCAGGTGGCGGCAACCGGCGCCGACCGTTATCTGGAGTTCAACGGTTATGGGATAGTGAAGCCTCCGGCGGCAGCTTTCGAAGGCATCAGCCAGGAGGTTGCCATCTCTTTCTGGTGTTATGGCGACCCCGGCAGCCTGCCTGTCAATTCCACCATCTTCGAAGGCAACGATTTGCAGGGCCGCCGCCAGGCCAACGTCCACCTCCCCTGGGGCAACAGCCGCGTGTACTGGGATTGCGGCAACGACGGCAGCGGCTACGACCGCATCGACAAAGCTGCCAACCCGGAGGATTTTGCCGGCACGTGGAACCACTGGGCCTTCACCAAGAACGCCGCCACCGGCGAGATGAAAATCTATCTCAACGGGCAACTCTGGCACAGCGGCAGCGGAAAGACGAAACCCATCGACATTCACGATTTTGCCATCGGCGCTGCCGTGCTCGCCGGCAACGCCTACTACGGCGCCATCGACGAGTTCCGCATTTGGAAGAAAGCCCTCGGCGAGCAGGATATCCAACGCTGGATGTTCCGGCGGCTGAGCCCCGCTCACCCGGAATGGGATAACCTGGCCGCTTATTACCCCTTTGACGAGGCATCAGGCTCTACGGCCATTGACGCTTCCGCCAACGGCTACGACGCTTTCATCTTCAGCGCTCCTCCCCGGAGCAGCCATCGCGGGACGAGCCTTTTCAAGGGCTTCTTTTCCAGCTTTGAACGGCCGGCCCTCACCTTTATCGCCGGCAGTTATTCCGAAGGCCCGGTTGAAGCAGCAAGTACGGTGACAGATTCCACGCAAAATGCCCCCTATGCCGTCATTCAATATGGCGTGGATGAAAACAACAGCCTGGTGGCCCTCGACACCCAGCTCGCCTGGCACGCCGCAGCGGAACTGCTGCTCGACGAGCAGGGCAACATCCTGGAAACGTACCCGGTAACGGCCGAAGGGACGATCACGCCCGGCACCCTCACCTATTACCAGAAGCAGGACGCCAAATTTGAGCTGCTCTCCCTGGTCACTCCCTACGGCAACGGCCTGAGCCTGGGCGCTCAGGGCAAAACCTTCTGGTTTGACGTGACGGATTACGCGCCCATCCTGCGCGGCGAGAAGTTCCTTTCGGTAGAACTGGGCGGCCAGTATCAGGAAGAGCTCGACATCAGCTTTCACTTCATACAGGGCACGCCTCCCCGCGACGTGCTGGGCATCCAGAACATCTGGCCCTTCCGCCGTGGCTGGTTCGACCAGATCCAGGCCGACCAGTTCTTCGAACCCCGGCAGGTGCCCCTGCGCGCCGATGCCGCCGGCTACAAAATCCGGGCCTCCATCACCGGCCACGAGCAGAACGGGGAGTTCACCCCCCGCGAACACTACATCAACCTGGACGGCGGCGCGCAGGAGTTCCCCTTCCAGGTGTGGAAGGCCTGCGGCGATATCCCCATCTACCCCCAGGGCGGCACCTGGCTGTTCGACCGCGCCGGCTGGTGCCCCGGCACGCCCACCGACGTGCATGAATTCGAGATCACGGACCGGGTCAGCCCCGGCGGCAGCGTGGAGTTGGACTATGGCCTGAACGGCCCCTTCCTCAGCAGCGCCAACTATTTGGTGTCTACCCAACTGGTTTCCTACAGCCCGCCCAATTTTGAGCTGGACGCCGCCATCGAGGCCATCATGAGGCCCAGCGGCCGGGTGGAGTTCTCCCGGATCAACCCGGCCTGCAACCGGCCTATGGTCGTGGTAAAGAATACCGGCGCAACGGCCGTTACCAGCTTGCTGCTGGAGTACCGCCTGCAGGGCGGCCCCGCTCTGAGCTACGCGTGGGCCGGCAACCTGGCATTCCTCGACACCATCGTCGTCGAACTGCCTACGCCGGGCATGGATTTCTGGAACACCGTGGAAGAACAAGGGGTTTTCCAGGTAAATATCCTGGAAGTGAACGGCCAGGCCGACGATTACAGCCCCAATAATGTGGGCTATTCGGCGTTTGAAAAACCCTCCATTTTCGAAGTAGAACGCCTGCAGTTCCACTTCCGCACCAATTTGCGGCCCAACGAAAACCGCTATGTTTTCCGCAATGCCGCCGGCGAGGTGGTGCTCTCCCGCGACAACATGCAGGCCAACACCCTCTACGTCGACGAGATCGACCTGCCGCCGGGCTGTTACTCCCTGCACATCGAGGACAGTGCCGGCGACGGCCTCTCTTACTGGTACTGGGACGCCATCGGCGATAACCGGGGCAGCGGCCAGACCAGCTTCAAGCGGTATTACAATCCGAGTATCCAGCTGCCGGTGAAGTCCTTCGAAAGCGAATTCGGCAGCAGCATCGATTTCGATTTCATCATGCCGGCGACGGTAGGCAACCAGGAACTTGCCCAACCGCGCCGCTTCAGTGCCTGGCCCAACCCTACGCCGGGCGAGGTGGCAGTAGAACTGGAGGGCTTCCACGCTCAGGAAATGCAGCTGGAGGTACTCAGCCTCACCGGGCAGGTGTTGCAGGAGCAACGCTGGCGGCACGATGGGCACAGCGCCCGGCAAACGCTGAGCCTGGAGGCGTATCCAAAAGGCATGTACATCATTCGGCTGCAGGGCGAGGATGGAGTGTGGGTGCGGGAGGTGGTGAGGGAGTGAGGGGGAAGTCAAGCCCGGGTTCCCTTAGGCAAAGTGATGAACCTGCTTTCCCGTTCCGGGGTGTACGAGCAGGTTCATCACTTTGGCTATAAAAACACAGCGTACAAAACGGCGTTGCACACCGAAAGGATGATGGCCAGGAAAAAGGCCGAAACGAAATTCCGAATGTTAAAGCCTTTCAGGAAATAGGCGGCGAGCAGCAACATGGCGGCGTCCACCACGAAGGCGAAAAGGCCCAGGGTCAGGAAGCGCAGGGGCGTGGTGATGAAGTCGAGAAAAGAACCCAGGGTAGCGTTGAGAAAAGACAAGATGACGGCGATGATCACCGCCCGGGTGAAATCCTGGATTTCCACGCCTTTGAGCAGGTGGGCACCCGCCATCAGGGCCAACGCGTTGAGCAATACTTTGACGATCATTTCGGCCAGGCTGCCCAGGCCGGCGTCAAGCAATAAAAGTTCCATATTGTAGTTTGTCGTCCTGTTTGAGAAATTTCCGGAAAAGGATGCTTTTGTCTGGCTATTCGGGTAAACTTAATAGTGGTGCGTCCGGTTACTGGTTGTTTACCTGGCCCTTCAGCTCGTCCAGTTCTTTCTGGCACTGCTGCAGCTTCCGCTCCAGTTCGCCGATGCGCTGCCGGAGGTCCGCCTCGGAAACTTCGCCATCGGGCCGGACGGAGACCTCTTCGGTTTTGGCTGGCTGGTCCAGCCCCAGGTACTGCCGGACGTTCAGCGGGTCCTCCCCATTGTACCAGGACGCGCCGAAATAGGCCAGCGGCACAATGAACAGCATGACGATGATGAACCGCGCAAAGGGCGTCATTTTTCTTCTTGGCATGGTCGTTTTTTTAATCACTACTAAAATACGGGGGCAAAGTTACGTTTATAGCGCCCGAAATGCACATTATTTCTACTTAATAACGGGAAGGGCCGATCAGGGCGAGGTTATCCTGCTGTATTGTTATGCTCCCCTCGGGTAATATTTTTCCGTTGGCAGCATAAAACCCCCTGTAAATTACCATCTTCCTTTCCGTCCCCCTATTTTTGGGGCGTTTACCGGGCAGTAAGTAAGCGGACACAATTAGCGTAACAATATAGCCATATAACAATTGCCCCAGGAATAGAGCTGCCAAGCCACTCTTTCGAAGCAGCATTAGTTGCAGTAAATGTGTCCAACTACTTAGCCTGCCGGGAATCAAAACAGCATCATGCCTGAAGCATATATATACGAATCCGTGCGCACGCCCCGGGGGAGGGGAGAAAAAGGAGGCGCGCTTTACGAAGTCAAGCCCATCGACCTGTTGGCTGCTGCCCTGCTGGCTTTGCGGGAGCGCACAGGCATTGTTCCCGAAGAGCTGGACGACGTCATCATCGGCTGCGCAACGCCGGTTGACGGCCAGGGGCACAACATCGCCAAAGCCGCCCTGCTGCACGCCGGCTGGGGTGCCGCTGTCGGCGGCATGCAGGTCAACCGCTACAGTGCCTCCGGGCTGGAAGCCATCAACCTGGCGGCCATGAAGGTGCGCTCCGGATGGGAAAGCCTGGTGCTGGCCGGCGGGCTGGAAAGCATGAGCCGCATCCCTCCCGGCAGCGACGGCGGCCCGCTGATGTTCGACCCCGAGCTGGTGAGCCGGTCCTATTCTATTCCCCGGGGCATCTCCGCTGATCTGATCGCCACCCTGGACGGCTTCAGCCGCGAAGAGCTGGACGGCTGGGCGTTCAATTCGCACCGGCGCGCCCGGCAGGCCTGGGACAATGGCTACTTCGACCGGTCGGCCATACCCATTCACGACCGCAACGGGCTGCTCATCCTGGACAGGGACGAACACATCTGCCCCGACATTACGCCGGACGCCCTGGCGCAGCTGCCTCCTGCCTTTGAGGCTATCGGCCGGCAGGGCTTCGATGCGATGGCCCTGCGCCGGTATCCCATGCTGGAGCGCATCCGCCACCTGCATACTGCCGGCAACGCTTCCGGCGCCGCCGACGGCGCCGCCCTGGTGCTGGCCGGCAATAAGGAAAAGGGCGAAGCCCTGGGGCTGAAGCCCCGCGCCCGCATCCTGTCGGCTGCCATCGTGAACGTCGACCCCGCCCTCATGCTCGCCGGCCCGGCGCCGGCCGCCCGAAAAGCGCTGAAAATGGCTGGCATGAATGCGAATGATGTCGACCTGTGGGAATGCAACGAGGCCTTCGCCTCTGTCGTCCTGAAATTTCAGAAAGAGATGGACATAGAGGAAAGCAGGCTCAACGTCAATGGCGGGGCCATCGCCATGGGCCATCCTATAGGGGCTACCGGCGCTATGCTGCTGGGCGTTCTGCTGGACGAGCTGGAGCGCCGGGATAAAGCTACGGGGCTGGCGACGCTTTGCGTGGAGGGAGGCATGGGGGTGGCGACGGTGGTGGAGCGGGTGTGAGGGAGAGCGGGAGAGCGGGAAGAAAACAAAACTTTCATAACCAATGAGAACGCTTATTCTGTTTTTCTGCCTGCTTTTTGCCCTGGGGGTAGCTTCTGCTCAAGGGGTTAAGGCATCCCAATGGGAGAAGGATATTGTTTTTCTGGAAAAAGAACTGCCGCGGCGGCACAAGGACTTTTACCGCCACTACGCCGAGCCGGATTTTCGGTTGGCGCTGGACAGCCTGCGGGAGGCCCTGCCGGGATTGGAGGATTGGGAAGTAGCGCTCCGGCTTCAGGAGATTATCTGCCGCGCCGGAGATTCGCATACGGCAATCAGGTTCGAAGGCCTGAGGAATGGGCCGGCCTACCCCCTGGATTTTTATTGGTTTGAAGAAGGGCTGTTCGTCCTGGGCGCTACAACTGTGGCATCTCTGGATACGTTGCTCGGCAAGCAGTTGCTGGCGGTTAACGGCATCGCGGTGGACGAGATAGTGGCCCGGGCGTCCCGGCTGATGGTAGTGGACAACGCGTCCATCCTGCGCCTGCAGTTGCCCCGGCTGATTCCTTCATGGCACATCCTCCGCTATGTTGGCGTCGTGGAGAATTCTTCTGCTGTTTTTACTTTCCGCAATGCCGACGGGTTTACCTTCAACCTGCCGATCGAGGCCGTGCCGGCGCGTTCCGTCGAGTCGGCCTTTGCTGCTTTTCAGCCGGAAGCCTGCGCTTTTACGGAACGGGACAACCGGAAGCCCTTCTGGCATGAATACCTGGAAGCGGAGCAAATCCTGTATATCCGATACAACCGTTGCACGAGCCGGGAGGTAGAAACGAAATATGGCAACAGGAAAACGGCCCGGCAGTTGCCTTCCTTCGAAAAATTTGCCCAGGAAGTTCTGGCGGTTTTGAAAATCCGGCCGGTGAAGAAGCTGGTGTTTGACGTCAGCAACAATCCCGGCGGCAGTTCGCAGCAGGGTACGGCCCTGGCGGAGAAGATCGGGCAGGCATACCATGGTGATGTGTTTGTGGTCATTGGCAAACGGACTTTTTCCTCGGCGGTGTTGAACACCCTGGACTTTCAGCAATATTGCCGGGCCACATTGGTGGGCGAGCCCACCAGCGGGCGCCCCAACCACTTCGGAGAGGTGAGAAATTTCCGGTTGCCGAACTCCGGCGCCACGGTGCTGTATTCCACCAAATATTTCCAGAAGGTAGACGGCGACCCTGTGGCCATTGAACCCGACATCCGCATTGAGTTATCATTCAGCGACTTCCGGCGGGGCGTCGACCCTGCCTGGGAATACATCAAAGACTTATGATCCGATACAAAAAGGACACCAACAACATCGTCACGCTGACCCTCGACATGAGCGGGCGCACCACCAACGTGATCAACCACGAGATCGCGCAAGCCTTCGTGCCGGTCATCGAACACCTCAAGGCCGAAAAGGAAAAAGGGCAACTGCGCGGGGTTATCCTCACATCGGCAAAAAAGTCCTTTCTCACCGGCGGCGACCTGGAATACCTCTATCAGGCGGGCGATCCGCAGGAGATCTTCCGCTTTGCGGAGCAGCTCAAGGGCATCCTGCGCGAGCTGGAGAGTCCCGGCATCCCCGTTGTGGCGGCCATCAACGGAGCGGCTCTGGGCACCGGCTTTGAGGTGGCTCTGGCCTGCCACCACCGGATAGCGGTTGACGACCAGAAGATCCGCCTGGGGTTCCCGGAGGTGCAGCTGGGCCTTATGCCCGGCAGCGGGGGGGGCGTCCGGCTGATGTGGTTGCTGGGCATCGAGAAAGCCTTTCCGGTGCTGACATCCGGGGCGCACTATACGCCCCGGGAAGCCATGCAACTGGGGCTGGTCGACAAGGTAGCCGGCAACCGCCGGGAGATGATGGACCAGGCCCGGGCCTGGCTGCTCCAGAACAAGGAGGGCCGCCGCCCCTGGGACCGGCCGGAGTGCGCTATCCCCGGCGGTACGGCCCACAGCCCGGAGATGGCCCGCCACGTCCGCCGGCTGTCGGCGCAGCTTTCCGGCGGAGGCTACGATAATTACCCGGCGATGCAGGCCATCCTGAACGTGCTGGCGGAGGGGTCCAAAGTCGACTTCGATACGGCCTGCCGCATTGAGAGCCGCTATTATACGGAACTGCTGCGCAACCCGGCCTGTAAGAACATGATCAAGGCCTTTTGGTTCGACCTCAACTTCATCAAGCAGGGGGGCAACCGCCCCCGGGGGTTCGGCAAGTTCCGCCCGAAAAAGGTGGGCGTCATCGGCGCCGGGCGCATGGGTTCGGGCATAGCCTTTGCCTGCCTCGACAGCGGGCTGGAGGTCGTGCTCAAGGATGTCTCCAAGCCCATCGCCGAGCGCGGCCGCGAGTATGTGCGCCGCAAACTCGATAAAATGGCCGCCGAAGGCAGGAAGAAGCCCGAAGCCTGCGAGGAAATGCTCGGCCGGATACAGACCACTGAATCCTCCCGGGATTTCGGGCACTGCGACCTGGTCATCGAGGCGGTGTTCGAAAACAGGCTCGTCAAACAGAAAGTCACCCGCGAAGCGGAGGAACACCTCGACGAATACTCCCTGCTGGCCAGCAATACCGTTTCCATTCCCATCACGCAGCTGGCGGAGGCTTCCGTCCGCCCGGAGAACTATATCGGCCTGCATTTTTTCCCTCCCGCGGAGGAGGTGCCGCTGGTGGAGATCGTCCGGGGGGAGAAGACCTCCGACGAAACCGTCGCCCGGGCCTTCGACTTTGTGCGCGCCATACGCAAAACGCCCATCGTCGTTAAGGACGACTGGGGCTTTTACGCGGCAAGGGTGCAGAATACGTATATCCTGGAAGGCATTACTATGCTTCAGGAAGGCTACCCTCCGGCTCTGATCGAGAACCTGGGCCGGCAGGCCGGCATGCCGAAGGGGGCCCTGGCCCTGGCCGACAGCCTCGGCCTGAACATGGTCCTGAAATACGAAAACCAGGCGGCCGGGCACTATGGGGCCAAATATGTACAACACCCTGCTGTGGGCGTCCTGAAAAAGATGCTGGAAGAACTGCAGCGCCAGGGGCGGCAGCGGCGCAGTGGGTTTTACGACTATCCGCCGGATAGCGAGCCCCGGCTCTGGCCGGAACTGAGCGAGCACTTCCCGGCAACCCGGAAGCATTTCGACCTGCAGGAACTGGCCAACCGCTTCCTCTTCGCCCAGGTGCTGGAGGCTGTCTGGTGCCTGCAGGAAAAAGTCATCCAATCTGTGGCGGCCGCCAACCTGGGCAGTATCCACGGCTGGGGCTTCCCGGCATTTAAGGGCGGTGCCATACAGTTCATCCACGACTACGGAAAGGAGGAATTCATCCGGAAGTGCGAGGCGTATCAAAAGGCGCACGGCCAGCGCTTCCGGGTGCCGGGGAGGCTGAGCAGCTTAGTGGGTTAGGGGGGCGGAACACAGGCCCCAGTGCAGTTATTCACCTCACTTTGAACTATGCTGGTTGTTGGTTATTGCCGGGGCGCTGCCCTGGTGTAGTTGTTCGTTGCCGGTTGTCGATCCGGCCGTCGCGGTTCCCGGTTCAGAGGAAGCGAAAGTATGAAAACCGGCATACAGGCAACTTGTCTCGCTACGAGCTATAGCGCAAAGGGACACCAGGATATAGAATTTTATATCAATATTTTCAGGTGTTCGGAATTATTTATCGCGTTTTTGTTATTTGAGGTTTTTTTGTTTAGCCTGGGAGCGTTTTTTTGTCTAAAAACTTAAACAAAAAAGTCGGAATTTTGTCTACTTTCTGGATTTAATCAAATGCAATAGTAGACTATACCTTGAAGCAATACGACTACATCGTTGCCGGTGGCGGCTGTGCGGGCCTGAGCCTCGCCTATTATCTGGCCGGAAGTCCTCTCCGGACAAAGCGGGTGCTCATTATTGATGCTGACGTAAAGGAGTCCAATGACCGCACCTGGTGCTTCTGGGGCGACCAGCCGACGGCTTTCGACGATATCATAACCCGTCAGTGGCCGGTAATGGGGTTTGCCGATGAACATGGAGAGAAACCCGGCGCTCTGGGAAATATGCGGTATAAAATGATCCGGTCTGCCGATTTTTACCGCAAGGTGAAAACAGCCATCGCCCGGCATCCCGGCTTCGAAATCCTGCAGGCGAGAATCTCGGAAATGGGAGAATCCGGCGCCGGGGCCTATGTGATTGCCGACGGCCAGCGCTATGAAGCCGGCTGGGTTTTCAACAGCCTGCTGCAAAACGAGGGGCCGCCGGCCGCCGGAGGTCCGTATCATTTTCTCCTTCAACATTTTACCGGCTGGTGGATTCGGTGCAAAGAGCCCGTTTTTGACCCCGAAAAAGGGATGCTGATGGACTTTCGGACGCCCCAGTACCGGAGTACGCGCTTTCTTTACGTACTGCCCTTTTCCAGGCACGAGGCGCTGGTGGAACACACGGTGTTTTCTTCCCGCAAGCTGCACCCCAAGAGCTACGAGCGGGCCCTGGAGGCTTATATTTCCGAAACGCTGGGGGCAAGGGAATACACCATAACAGACGTGGAGCATGGCGCCATCCCCATGACAGACAAACCTTTTCCGGCGTCAACCAGCGCCCATATCATCAACATCGGCATTGCAGGCGGGGCGGTAAAACCATCGACCGGTTATGCTTTCTGCAACATTCAGCATCAAGCCAGGCAAATTACAGCCCAATTGTCCATGACCGGCTCTCCGGTATTGCCGCCTCCGCCTGCCAGCCGGTTTCGTTTCTACGACTCCCTGTTGCTCAACATCCTGCAGGACTACGGAGAGGAAGGGAAATTCATCTTCGGGGCCCTCTTCCGCAGGAACGGCATGCGCCGCATCCTCCGCTTTCTGGATGAAGATACCAGTATATGGGAAGAAGCACGGATCTTTGCCACTTTGCCGCTGGCGCCCTTCCTGCGGGCGCTGGTGCTGGCCAGGCTGTGGCCTGCCTTCCGGAAACTGTCGCCGGGGCGCTGGCGCCCGTCCGGAAGGAAAGCCCCGGATGTGGCCTACGGTATTCGCGAAGGGGTGAAAAGCTAAGCGGGAGCACATTCGAGGTAAGCTATTTTTATAAAACAAAAAGGACATCGACATGGCAGGACGCTACCCATTACTGTACCGGGCTATTCAGGCGCTCGCCCTCTTCGCCGTGCTGCTGGGGGTGCTGTACCCTCAGCTGATGGCCCAGTGGCAACTCTTCCTGGCAGTAGCGCTGATCGTGGCGATCGGTATCCCTCACGGAGCGACGGACTACCTCATCTTCCAGCATCTGTCTCGCCCGCTTTGGGGGGGGCGGCGACTGGCCCGGTTCTATTTGAACTACGTGCTGCTGATGACTGCCTATGCGCTGTTGTGGTGGATGCTGCCGGGGCTGGCCCTCATTCTTTTTCTTCTTCTGTCGATGTACCACTTTGGCCAATCCAACTGGAATTATGTGCCGTTTCAGCATAAGGTGACGGAATACGGCGCCTATCTGCTCTGGGGGGCTTTTGTCGTACTGACCCCTATCCTTTGGCACTACGATGCTTCGGAGAGCATCATCCGGCATCTGATCGGAGCCCCGGCGCCGGCCATTGCCAAACCCTGGCGGGAAACCATCTGTATTGCCCTGCTGGCAGTCAACCTGTGGCTGGCGATCTACCTGCTGATCCAGCGTAAGGTCAGTTTCCGGCAGTTTGCCGAAGAGGTGGCCAATCTCGCAGTATTGGCCCTGCTGTTTGTGAATACGCCCCTGCTCCTGGGATTTGCCCTGTACTTCGTGGGCTGGCACTCTCTTAGTTCTGTGATGGACCAGGTGCGCTTCTTTCGGGAGCGCCTGGGCAGGTATTCCCTGAAAGATTATGTGCGCAACACCCTGCCGCTCAGCCTGGCGGCTATTGCCGGCCTTGCCGGCATGGCAGGCATACAGTCAAGCCTGGGGATGGGCTTCAATATCGGGGCTGTGTTCATCTTTATTTCAGTTGTCACCCTGCCGCATATGATCCTCATCGACCAGTTGTATCAGGAATTGCCGGTAATTTAGCGCTTGTTTTCAATCTTTCAAATATTTTCGAAAATTTCTAAACATTTTGAAAGTCGTTCTGTTTGGCATTTAATTGTTTAACAGTTCTTTAACAAAATAGTAATTCTTATGGATGCATTAGTAAACTACCAACCGTTGCTGTTGGCCCAGCTGAAGTCGGGCGACTACGTAGGCTTCACGTTTTTCATCGGCTCGATGGCCATGGCCGCTGCCACTGTATTCTTCTTCTTTCAAATCAGCCGGGTGGAGGGCAAGTGGAAGGACTCTCTGCTCGTCTCCGGCCTGATCACTTTCATTGCGGCCGTTCATTACTTCTACATGCGCGACTTCTGGGCAGAGAACCAGGCTTCGCCGACTGAGTTCCGTTACATCGACTGGATCCTTACCGTTCCGCTGATGTGCGTGGAGTTTTATCTTATCCTCAAGGCATTCGGCGCTAAGATCGGCCTGCTCTGGAAGATGATCGCGTACTCCATCCTGATGCTCGTAGCCGGCTACCTGGGCGAGACGATCTTCCGCGACAGCTCTCCCCTGTGGGGCTTCATCTCCACCATCGGTTACGCGGGTATCCTGTACGAAGTATGGTTCGGCTCTGCCAGGCAGCTTTCCTCCAATTCCAAAGACCCGATCCTGCAAAAGGCATTCAGCTCCCTGGCCTGGTTCGTATTCGTCGGCTGGGCTATCTATCCGATCGGTTATATGGCGATGGACACGGGCTGGCTGGCCGGGATAATCCCAGCCACCTCAATGGACATCATCTACAACATTGGAGACGCCGTCAACAAGATCGGATTTGGCCTGGTGATTTACAGCCTGGCTGTTTCCAAGACTGCCGAGGGTTCTGTGGAAACGATAAAAGCTGGCGGCAGGAGAGCTGGCGTCGAAGCTTAACAGACAAGGCGATAAAAACCCGAGATTTACAAAGAACCTGCGCCCCGGCCGTACGGCTGGGGCGCCAGGTCTCAAATGCATTAGTAAACTATGCCGCAAAGGTAAACATTCCACTTCTTATATTTAAATGATAAAAGTCACGTAAAGACAAAATCCGCCAAGTCCCTGGCGGTCTATTTTATTTTCCCGGCCAACCTTTTCTTCCTCCGGCTCCTTCCGCATCCATTTTCCCCTTCCTGCAGCTTTAAACCATCCATCCACGCATTATTCAGCGACGGATAAAAGATTTGCCTGAATAAAATTTTAGATTAATCTAAAAATAAATTACCTTTGGCTTAAATTAATAATTCGCCAGATAGAAAATGT
This sequence comes from Phaeodactylibacter sp., assembly GCA_024102975.1. Classification (GTDB taxonomy): domain Bacteria; phylum Bacteroidota; class Bacteroidia; order Chitinophagales; family Saprospiraceae; genus JACJXW01. Next base: position 24,637 of record JAGFJD010000307.1, read on the forward strand.
TTGTCATGAAAGCCTGCCTGCCCTTATTGCTCACGTTGATTGTTTTTTGCGCCCGGGCGCAAACGGGCGCCCTGTCCGGAAAAGCCGTTGCCGGAGGCGAGCCTGTACCCTATGCCAGCATTGCGCTCGAAGGGACCTCCCTTGGCGCTGCAGCCGGAGAGGACGGCTTTTTCGAGCTTGCCGGCATTCCCCCGGGAACATACCGGCTGGTCATTTCCGCCCTGGGGTATCATTCCTGGGAGCAGAAGGTGCAACTTGGGGCGGGGCAAAAGCTGGAGCTCGGCGCCGCCAGGCTGGAGGCTAACATCCTGAACCTCCAGGAAGCGGTAGTTACCGGCACGATGAAAAAAACCTTCCTCAAAGATTCGCCCGTTAAGGTTGAGGTAATCAGCGGGCGGTACCTGGCGCAACAATCTTCCCCGGCCACTCTGATAGAAAGCATGGCGCTGATCAACGGCGCACAGGAGGTGGTCGCCTGCGGGGTATGCGGCACCAACAGCATCAGCCTCAACGGCCTGCCCGGCGCTTATACGGCAGTTTTGATGGATGGGTCGCCCATTTACGGCAACCTGGCGGCCGTGTACGGCCTCAATGGCATCCCCCGCTCCATCATCGAGCGCATCGAAGTCATCCGGGGGCCGAGTTCCACCCTCTACGGCTCGGAGGCGGTAGCCGGGGTTATCAACGTCATTACCAAACATCCTGGCGAGCAGCCCCTGCTTTCTGCCGATATCATGGGCACCACCAACGGGGAGTCCTTCGGCAACCTGGCCTTTGCTCCCCGCCTGGGAAAATGGCGTACGCTGACGGGCGTCGATTACGGATACACCGATAAATACTCGGACAAAAACGGCGACGGGTTCGGCGATTTCGTCAACCTCAACCGCTTGTCCTTTTTCACCAAATGGGAACTGGAGCGGGAAGAAGGCCGGCAATTTTCCATCTTCGGGAAATTCTACTCCGAGAGCCGGCGCAACGGGGTGGAAGAGTACATGCGCGACGGTGCCTGGCGCCGCCTCCGCGGCAGCGGCGACGTTTACGGCGAAAGCATCTTCACCCGCCGCGGCGAACTGTTCGGCGCCTACGAGCTGCCTGCCGGCCTGCCGTTGAAGCTGGATTACAGCCTGAGCTATCACTATCAGGACAGCTACTACGGGGCCGATTTTTACGAGGCGGAACAGGCCATCGCCTTTGCCAACCTCACCTATCCGCTGGAAGTACGCCGCCACAGCCTGCTGTTCGGCCTTACTTCGCGCTGGCAGTCCTACGACGACAATACCGTCGCCACCGCCCGGGAACCCAGCCGCCAATTCATCCCCGGCGTATTTGTGCAGGACGAATGGGCGGTGGCCGATCAGCTGACGCTCCTGTCCGGCGCGCGGTTGGACCACTACGGCGCCCACGGCCTCATCTTCGCTCCCCGCCTCAACCTGAAATACTCGATCAGCGACTGGACCTCGCTGCGGCTCAACGGCGGCACCGGCTTCCGCATCGTCAATCTTTTTACAGAGGACCATGCATTCATTTCCGGCCAGCGGGAAGTCGTCATCGAGGAGTCGCTGCAGCCGGAGCGCTCCTATAATGCCGCTGCCAACCTGCATCACATTTATACCCTGGGCAATAGCCAGGGGACGATGGACATTGACGTCTTTTTTACCCATTTCACGAACAAGATCATCCCGGATTACAGCGTTCCCGGGCAAATCCTCTATTCCAATACCGAAGGCCATGCACGCACCGCCGGGCTGAGCCTCGGCCTGTCGCACCAGTTCCGCTTTCCGCTGTCTGCCCAGTTGGGCTTCAACTGGCAGCGCGCCACCCAAACCGAACCGGATGCGGACGGGCAATTCCAAACCCGGCTTATCGAGTTTGCCCAGCAGTGGAGTGGGGTAGGGGCGTTTAATTACATCTGGAAAAAAACGGGCATCACCTTCGCTTACACCCTCAATGTCAGCGGCCCCATGGCGCTGCCCGAAACGTTCGACTTCGGCCCCGACGGGCAGTTGCTGCCTGCTTCCCGGCCAACGGAATCGGATCCGTTCCTGATCCATGCACTGCAGGTCAGCAAAGCCATCCCGGCCTGGAAACTGGACCTCTACGGCGGCGTTCAGAACCTGCTGGATTACCGGCAGCCCTTCTCCCCTCTGGTGGGGTACAACGATCCCAACGCCCGCGCCGGGTTCAGCCAGAATTTTGATACGTCTTACGCCTATGGGCCGATGCAGGGCCGCGAGTTCTACCTGGGCCTGCGCTGGAGTTTGTGAGACCTGTCAATTCTGTCTATAAACGCGCCGCCTGAAGGCAGCGCGTCCGGTAAATCCTGTTCATCTTGTTCATCCTGTCTATAAACGCGCCGCCTGAAGGCAGCGCGTCCGGTAAATCCTGTTAATCTTGTTCATCCTGTCTATAAACGCGCCGCCTGAAGGCAGCGCGTCCGGTAAATCCTGTTCATCTTGTTCATCCTGTCTATAAACGCGCCGCCTGAAGGCAGCGCGTCCGGTAAATCCTGTTAACCTTGTTCATCCTGTCTATAAACGCGCCGCCTGAAGGCGGCACGTCCGGTAAATCCTGTTAATCTTGTTCATCCTGTCTATAAACGCGCCGCCTGAAGGCAGCGCGTCCGGTAAATCCTGTTCATCTTGTTCATCCTGTCTATAAACGCGCCGCCTGAAGGCGGCACGTCCGGTAAATCCTGTTAACCTTGTTCATCCTGTCTATAAACGCGCCGCCTGAAGGCGGCACGTCCGGTAAATCCTTGTCAATCCTGTCTGGGTTTAAGGCTCTCCGGCATAAACAATCTCGCTGTTGTCCTGTTTCAAGTCCGTCCCGGAACGCTTCCTGATCCCGGGTTTATAACCAATAACCATCATCCGGTTCCCGAAACCGGAAACAACCCAGTCCTTTATGTCCCGAGCGATCCTCTGGTTCCGCAATGACCTGCGGCTGAACGACAACCCGGCGCTCGACGCGGCGGCCCGCGAGTGCCGGGAAATCGTCCCCGTTTATGTGCTGGACGAGCGCTATCTGGAGCGTGGCCGGTGGGGCTTTTACCGCACCGGGCCCTACCGGCTGCAATTCCTGCTGGAAAGCCTGTACGATCTCAGCGAGGAGCTGCGCAGCAAAGGCAGCCGGCTACTGGTAGTTGCCGGGCAGCCTGAACGCGAACTGCCCCGCCTGGCCGGGGAGTATGGATGCTCCTGCATTTACGCATCCAAGGAATATGCTCATGAAGAAATTCAGGCAGAAAAAAAACTCGCTGCGTCCTTCGACAGCCGGTTCCTGCACAGCAGCACCCTCTATGAACCAGAGGAGCTGCCCTTCGCTATCAAACAGCTTCCTGATGTCTTCACGGCATTCCGCAAGCGGGTGGAGCGGTATGCGGAAGTTTCCGAACCTCTTGTGGCGCCCGATGAGATCCCGGGGCCGGAATTGCCGGATACGCAAATCCCTTCTCTGGAAAGCCTGGGGTTCGGGCTGCCGCCGGCCGACGGGCGGGCCGTCCTGGAATTCAGGGGAGGCGCTACGGCGGCCCATTCCCGGCTCGACCATTACTTCTGGAATACGCAGTCCCTTTCTGTTTACAAGGAAACCCGGAACGGGCTGATCGGCGCCGATTATTCTTCCAAGTTTTCGCCCTGGCTGGCCAACGGCTGCATTTCTGCCCGGGAGATTTACAGCGAGGTGGAAGCCTACGAGGCAGAAGTGGAGCAGAATAAATCCACCTACTGGCTGAAGTTCGAGCTGCTCTGGCGGGAGTATTTTCGCCTGGTGGCCATGCGCTACGGCCGGCGGATTTTCTGCGCCGGGGGCATCCGGGAAAAGGCCGTCCGCTGGAAAGATAATGACAAGGCCTTCGAAAAGTGGCGTACCGGCACGACCGGCGACGACTTCGTAGACGCCAACATGCGGGAGTTGCTCTTCACGGGGTTTATGAGCAACCGGGGGCGGCAGAACGTAGCTTCCTATCTGGCCCATCACCTGAAGCAGGACTGGCGGAAGGGGGCGGCCTGGTTCGAATCCCTGCTTCTCGACTACGACGTATACAGCAACTACGGCAACTGGATGTACGCTGCCGGCGTGGGGAATGACCCGCGCAGCCGTGTTTTCAATACCGGCAGGCAAGCAACGATGTACGATGGAGACGGGGCGTACCGGCGCCTCTGGCTGGGAGAGCCGGAGAAGGATCCGGCGGCCTTTCTGGAGCGGTATTTTTGAGGATTAGGGCCGCTGTCGGCCCAACTTTGAGCCGGCCTTATTTGTTTTATTATGCTTATCCATTTACAAAACAAAAATCGAGAACATAATGAGTTCAACAACTGATCAACTGACGAAAAGAAAGGCTGATGTCAACATCGGCATTCAACAATCCAAACGGGAAGGCGCGGCGGAACTGCTGAAGCACCTGCTGGCCGATGAGCATGTGTTGTACATCAAGCTGCGCAATTATCACTGGAACGTCACCGGCATTCACTTTCAGCCCCTGCACGCCTTTTTCGAGGAGCAGTATACCGCTCTTGCCGTTCACATCGACGACATCGCCGAGCGCATCCGCAGCCTGGGCTTTTTTGCTCCCGGCTCCATGGAAGAATTCGGTGCCTACGCCCGCCTGAAAGAAACACACCACCTGGAGGGCGACGCCCGGCAAATGCTGGAAAACCTGCTGCACGACCACGAGGCCCTCATCCAGTCGCTCCGGAAGGATCAGGAGGCTGCTATGGAGCAGTACGGGGATGCCGGAACGCAGGATTTCCTCATCGCCCTGATGGAGGTTCATGAGAAACACGCCTGGATGGTGCGCGCGCATCTGGCCGGGTAGGGATCGTGAGCACACTACTAGACATTTTCTGGACACAGAGTACGCCGAGAAGACACAGAGTCACACAGAGGCCTGATTATCAATGGAAAACACTCCGTGTACTCTGTGTTGGCCTCAGTGCTCTCTGTGTCCAAAAC
>JAGFJD010000337.1 GCA_024102975.1 Phaeodactylibacter sp.
CAGGATCGGAAAAGCCCGCCGCGAACTCGCCGGCCTGGAAAAAGACCTCGCCCGCCTGCTCCGGCAAAACGCCAGGCTGGACAAACGCCAGCAGGAGGTGTTTGACCAACTGAAGGACTTGAACCAGGAGGATAAGGAAATCCTCGCCCAAATCTTGCAAACCCGGTTTTCTATCGAGGCCAGGGAACGGGAGATTGAAAGCCTGAAAAACATCAAAGCGCAATGAACCCCACTTACATAGACCTGGCATGGCAGGATCACGCTGCCAAGATCGAAGAACTTAACGCCCTGATCGCTGCCAGGGAAACTATAGAGGCACAGATAGCCCGCGCCAGCCAGGAACTTGAGTCGCTGGCGGAGCAGGCGGCGGACGCCCTGCCGTGGGGGCTGGAGATAGGGAAGGTTACAGCGCTGCAATCTGAAGTCATGGAGCGCATCAGAGCAGGAAATTGGGACAGGGCGCGGGAATGTATTGATGCGCTTAGCAGCCTGGAGGGGACGGCGCCGAGGCAATAACAGTATTTTATTTGGATAACCAAACGTTTTCAAATGGCAGGCGTGAAAGGAAGGAGCGGAGGACGCCGGCCCAATTCAGGCCGGAAGGGCAAGGCAGAGGAACAGGAGTTAATTGAGCGCCTTTCCCCTATGGATGACATTGCTCATAAGAAGCTAGAGATTGCATTGAAAAAGGGCGAGGCATGGGCAATCAAAATGTTTTTTGAGTACCGATACGGCAAGCCTGTCCAAAAATCAGAAACCAACCTCTCTGGGCAAATCCAAGTTACGCCAATTTCTTTCTTCACCGATGACGAGGAAGAATGACTGCCACAACCCAACCCATCCTTTTCCATACCAAGTACCGGCCCCTTTTCCGGCGCAAAATCAACACCCGATACCTACTTATTACCGGCGGCCGGGGTTCCGGCAAATCCTTTGCTGTAGCTTCCTGGGCCTGCATCAACTCCACCGAGCCAGCCTATAAGCAGCGCACCCTTTACACCCGCTACACCCTCACATCTGCTCAAATCTCCATCATCCCGGAGTTTGAGGAAAAACTTGACCTGCTTGGCGTCCGCCCTCTGTTCGATGTGACGGCAAAAGAAATAGTGTGCCGCCACACCGGTTCAGACATCATATTTTCCGGCATCAAAACCAGCTCCGGCAACCAAACCGCCCGGCTGAAGTCCATCCCTGGGCTTAATGTTTTCATCATCGAAGAGGCGGAAGAGTTTCTTAGCGAATCGGATTTTGACGTCATTAACCTATCCATCAGGCAACTGGAAGCGCCCAACCTGGTTGTTATCGTCATGAACCCGCCCACCTCGGAACACTGGGTTTGGGGGCGCTGGTTCGAGTATTCGCACAAGATGAAGTGCATAGACGGAGTGCAGGTGCCGATCAGCACCCACCCGGACGTTACCCACATACATACCACCTACCTGGACAACCGGCGCAACCTGCCGGAAAGCTACCTGCTGGAAATTGCCAGCCTGAAAGAAAACAACCCGGACAAGTACGCCCACCAGATCATAGGAGCCTGGCGCACCCAGGCCGAAGGCGTCATCTTCGAAAACTGGCAGGAGGGCGAGTTCGACGAATCCCTGCCCTACGCCTACGGCCTGGACTTCGGCTATTTTCCAGACCCCACTGCCCTGGTGCAGGTGGCCGTGGACGAGAAGCGC
>JAGFJD010000339.1 GCA_024102975.1 Phaeodactylibacter sp.
CAATCCTAAAGGATGGCCAGGCATTTTCGCCCTTTGCTCCCTTCAGGGTTTGGGGCAAACAAAGGGTGAAAATGCCGGGTATGGGCAGAAATATAGCTTATAAAAGATGTGTACAACTCGTAGCCGCTGGCGAGGGGTAGGGGGTGGATTCAACATAAAATTCGCAATTGAGGATGTTGAAATTCTCAAATCAACTTTCCGGAGCAGCCGCAACCATGCAACCATGCAACACCCCTCCTCACCGCTCCAACTGCTCCACCAACAGTTCTGCCGCCGCCGCGCCGGAATTCTGCTGCTGGCCGGTGATCAGGTTGCCGTCCGCGATGGCGTAGGACGAGAAGGGGGCTGCTACTTTGAAGGTGGTGCCGGCTATTTTCCTCGCCTCCTCCTCGATGCGGTAGGGCTGTATTTTCATGCCTACGGCCTGGTCGGCGTACTCCTCCTCGGCGTCGGCAAAGCCGGTCCAGGTCTTGCCTCTGACCAGCAGCTCGCCGTCCGAGCCTTTGGCTTCGAGCAGCAGGGTGGTGGAGTGGCAGACCGCCGCGCTGGGCTTGCCGGCTTCGTAGAATGTGGCGAACAGCCTTTCCAGTCCCTTATTGCCCCGGTAGGTGTACATGGGGCCCTGGCCGCCCACCAGGAAGATGGCGTCGTACTCGTCGGGGTTGACGTCCGTCAGCTTGCGGGTGTTTTCCAGCATCCGGTTGAACCAGTCCTGCTGCATATAACCGAGGGAGATGACGTCGTGGGCGGAGTAGCCGCTGGCGTCCGTTGGGTTGGAGTAGCCGTCCATCTCCAGTTTGCCGCCTTCGGTGGAGGCCAGCTCCACTTCATAACCCGCCTCCTGAAACACCCGCAGCGGGTGGGTCAGCTCGGCCGCCCAGAAGCCGATCGGCCAGCCGGTCTGCTGGGAAACGGCGGGGCTGCTGGCCACCATCAGAATTTTGCCTTTAAAGGGTGCGCCGTGCGGGTGCACGTAACTTTGAACTTCTTTTATCGCGCTCATTTTTCGTGATTTGTGGTGTTGGAAATTTTTTCAGTTCAAAAACAGAACAAAAATAGCCGCTATACCTACCTTTGTCTATATACTGACAAGTAAGTATGGTACTAACTTTTAAGAAAGCATACTGATAACCAAAGCAATACGATATGCCGGATTTTATTTACAACGGAAAAGTGTACTATAACCCCGTGGAATTCGCTATGGACCGGGTGGGCGGCACCTGGAAGATGCCCATCCTGTGGCGCCTGAAGGACAAGGTGTACCGCTACAGCGAGCTGAAGCGGTCGATCAAGCACATTTCGGACAAGATGCTCACCACCCAGCTGCGGGAGTTGGAGCAGGATGGCTTTGTTCACCGGGAGGTGTATGCGGTCGTTCCGCCCAAAACCGAATACAGCATCACTGACAAGGGCCGGCTGGCGATTCCTATCGTGGAGGCATTGAGGAATTTCGGGATAGAGCTGATGGGGATAGAGGGGATTGATGTGACGCATTATCGGTGAGAACGCCTTTCAACCTGCCGGGATTCAGTTTGGTTCCGGAACAACCTGGCAGCGTTTACCGGTGAGGTAAGGTAACCTTTCCCTGGCCTTCGGCATTAAAGGCGAGGGTCCGGGGTTTTCTACAATAGAAAACAATCCATATTCCATATTCAAAAAATAATGCCCATCTTAGAAACCGAAAGCAGCGATGAACCCTGGCGGCAGTTGATCGCTTTATACTGACGCACGGCAGGTTTTGTCGGCTACAAAACCCGCCGGGTCAGTATATACTGGCATCGCTGGTTTTGCTCCTGACAAAACCACGCGTTCGCCAGTATAAAAACCGGGCATCCATTATTTTCAGCGCACCAACACTCCCTATCCCTCTATGAAGGAACACCCCGAACACCGATTAGCCGACGAACAGTACATGAACGGCCTGCTGGGACGGGACGCGGCAGTGCTGGAAAATATATACCAGCATTTTTTTCCCGGCATTGCGAAGCACGTGCTGGACAACAGCGGCAGCCGGGAAGACGCCGAGGATGTTTTCCAGGAAGGCCTGCTGGTGCTGTACCGGAAAGCTAAGGGAGGCAACCTGACGCTCAGCAGCAGTTTTTATACCTTCTTTTATGCTGTCTGCAAGAGAATCTGGCTGAAAAAACTGACGCGGGGCAAGGACAGCCGGGCACTGCCGCTCGCAGAGGAAAGGGTAGGGGAGATCGCTGCCGACGCTGTGCAGGCCCTGGAGCAGTCGGAACAGTACCAGCTCTACCGCAGCAAGTTCAAAATGCTGGGGGAAGACTGCCAGAACCTGCTGCGGCTTTTTTTCAAGGGAGTGAGCATGACTGAGATCGCCGGGCAGATGGGCTATGGCAGCGAAGGTTACGCCAGGAAGCGGAAGTTCCAGTGCAAGGAGCATCTGGTACAGCTGATCAGGGCTGATGCCAGCTACAGGGAGCTACGTCGGTTTTAATCACATAGGGCACATAGGGGTTTTCGCATAGGCCACAATAGCGCCACAGATTCTAAATTCATAAAACTAACCGGCGTAACCGCAGAGAGGTACTGCTTTTCTCTGCGGGCTACCGGGTGGATGAGTAATCCAGGTTTCAGCCCCGGGCCTAAAAATTCCGAGATATGAACGTAGCGCAACGATACGAACGGATCGAATCTTACCTCTCCGGCCAGATGCTGCCCGAGGAGGCCGCCGCTTTCCGCCGGGAGATGGAAGCGGATCCCGGCCTGGAGGCGGAGGTAGCGCTGCATCGGGGTATTGCCGAAGCAGTGATCGAAGAAGAGGAAGTCCAGGACCTAGAAGGCAAGGTCGGCGCCATCCTGGAAAAGGGTAGGGGAGAGGCCGCTGGCCTGGCCGCCCGGCGCCGTTTCCTTTCCCGCCCGCTGTTGCGGGCCGCCGCTTCGGCCGCCCTGCTGATCCTGGCCGCCCTGGCCGCTTATTTTTACCTCAGCCGGGAGGACGACAGCCCGGAGGCCCTTTTTGCCGGGTACGTCAGTTATCCTGAGTCCATATACGACGCGCCAACTGTGCGCTCGGCAGAGGGGCAAACCCCGGAGGCCGCAGCGCAGGCATCCCGCCTCGATTCTTTGTGGAAGGCGGCGGATGCGCTGTACCGGCAGGGCAGGTATCGGGAAGCCCTGGGCGTGCTGGACGAGACCGGCAGGCCGGAGAACGGCCCGCTTCCCGGAAACGCTTCCCGGCTGCACTATTACCGGGGCATCCTGCAGGCCCGGGCGGGGCAGTTCGCCGGGGCCGTTTCTTCTTTTGAGCAGGTCGCCATCGAATACAATGAAGACGCGGACTGGCAACGGGCGCTGGCCCTGCTGCGCCTCGAAGGCCGGCGGGAGGAGGCCGTGGCCCTGCTCCGGGAGATCAGCCATTCCGATACCCCACAGAGAGGCAGGGCGCTGGAACTGCTGGAGCGGTTGGAGGAGTGTGTGGAGTGTTAGGGTGTTTATTGGTCCTGGAGAGACTGTTCAAACTGCTGTGTTTATTTGTTTTGAGTAACTATTTACCACATAGGGCACATCAGGCAGTTTACATAGGCCACCCGCCTATGTGCTCTACTGTGAAAACGCTATGTGTCCTATGTGGTTAAGCAAAAGACCTAAACAGTTACAAATTTTTCCCTGAAAAGGCACCGTTTTCGGGTAACTTTCCCGCCCTGCCCGGCATTAAGCCCGTCTTTTCCATTTTCAAAACCAAAACTCAACGGCCATGGCAATCCACTTAAGACCAGGGGATATCATTTTCACCAGAGCGCGGCAATGGAGCGCCACCCGGCGGGCGATCAGCCTGGCTACGGGGCGGGGCGACATCGTCCATGCCGCCATAGCGGAGGGCAGGGGCCTCAACGTTTTCGAGTCGGTGCGGGGCGGCCTGCGCCGCAAGCTGCTTTCCCTGAGCGACGATTATATCGTCTACCGGCATAAAGACGGGCCGGCGCGGCGGTTGATCCGTTACGTGGCGGAAGGGCATACTGCGGTCGCATACTCCAGCGGTGGTGCCTACGGCAAATACAGTGTGCCTAAGCTGGCGCTGGCGGTTGGGCAAAAAGGCCGGGGCGGGGAGCGCCGGCAATGGGGTGCCCGGCGCGCCCAAAGCTTCTATTGCTCCAACTTCGTAGCCCGGGTACTTATGGCCGCCCAGCAGTCGGCCGACAGGAAGATATACTGGAATTACCTGCACACCCACGTCAGCCCGGCGGGCCTGGAGCGGTTCCTCGCTCAGGATCCTATGTGGGAGAAGGTATCCGGGTAGCCGCCTTTCGTTTTTTCCACCACAGGAACAGCCCTGCCGCCAGCAGCAGCCCCAGCCCCCAGAGCCAGGCCGGGGCATTGCTGCCCCCCAGTTCCACCGGCGCATTGTCTCCGATCAGGATGAACGTGCCCCAGTAGAAGGGGTGAGTATAGCGCTGCCCGGCAGTGGCCAGGAAGTCCAGCTTGGCCTGCCGCAGGGCTTCGGCCTTGCCCATGCCGGCTTTGAGGTGGCGGTAGAAGCCCAGCATGATGTCTTTGGTACTGCGGTCGTCGGCCTTCCAGAGGGAGGTGACGATGTTGGGGCAGCCGGCGTACTGGAAGGCGCGTGCCAGGCTCATGATGCCTTCGCCGCGCTGCAGCTTGCCGGCGCCGGTCTCGCAGGCGCTCAGCACGGCAAGTTCGGCGTTGAGGCGCATATTGTAAATCTCATAGGCATACAGGCGGGGATCCGTTTCTGTGGTGTCGCCGGCAGCCAGCAGGAAGTGGGCGTATTCCGGGAAATCGTCGTTGACGAAGGCGTGGGTGGCCAGGTGGATGATGCGGTAACCGGCGGCTTTTTCCAGGAACAGGGACTTGGAAGCCTGCCTGCCGGTGAAGCTGGCGCCGCCCAGTTGCCGGGAAATGGCCTTCACTTCGGCCGTATTGTGTCGCAGCGGGGCGGGGCTGCCCTGTACTTCCGGAAAGGCGGTGCGGAAAAAACCGGTATCGGGATGGCCCAGGGCCAGTTCTTCTGCTGCGGGCGGGAAGTCGGGCGCCAGGCCGGCGAAGGCTTTTCGGGCAAAGGCATCTTTGGGTGGCTCCTGCAGGAACAGGGTCGCGGCGTGTTCGTAACGGATGCTGTATTTTTTAAGCAGGTAGGGCGTGCTGCGGTATTTGCCGGGCGTTGCTGGTTCAGTCAGGAGCAGTTCGAAGGGCAGGTAGCCCAGCTTGCCGTCGGGGATGATGATGAGTTCAGCGGCTTCCGGCAGCTGTCGGAGTATGGGGTGGAGCAGGCGGCGATAGAGCAGGTGCGACAATTCGTTCGCCGCTGCCTGTTCCCGGCGGATGGAGGCCTCGCTCCTGGACGGGCCCGGGGGGGCGGCCAGCAGGGCGCGGAGGCTGTCCACCAACTGTGCCGTGGTAGAATCTTTCGGGTTGTAATGGTGGAGGACGGTATCTTTGGCGATGGCTATGACGGCTGAGTAATCCTCTTCCAGGGCGAAGGCCAGCAGCACGGCGCGGCGGCCCGGCAGGCGGTTCTGCACCTCGGCAATGGAGGCTACACGGACATCGTAGCGCATTTTATAGTAACGGGGGTAATCCCGCCGCAGGCGTTGGCGGAAAGCCTCAGCCATTTGCTTGTAGTGGAATACGCTGTCCTGATAGGGCGACGGCCGGCCCGCGCCGCCGGATTTGGGAGTTTCCAGCGCCTCTTTTTCGTAATAGGCCAGCCGGCTGGCCAGGTTTCGCTCTTCGTCCAGCACCGTTTCGGGGATGCCGGCAGCGCGTTTGGCGTGGGCGGCCTGCAGGTAGTCGGACAGGAGGTTGGCCTTGTTCTTTTCCATGAAGTAGAAACACTCCCGGAGCAGGCCCGGGCCGGCGCCTGTGGAAGCGTAGCCTTCCAGGGCAAGCTGAACAGCCTGGGCATAAGCCGGCTGCAATTCCCGGAGCAGGTAGCTGAAGGACAGCTGGCCGTTGAAGTCCGTTTTCAGTATGTTTCTGACAGTGTCCAGCCGTTTAAAATCTTCCAGCGCCTCTTGGAGGGTTGCCGCGCCCGGTTCTTCGCGGAAAGCAAAAAACGAATTTTCGGCCTTGAATTGCAACGCATTGATGAGTTCGTATTTGCCCGCCACCTTGCTGACCAGGGCAGGAGTGACCTGTTGGGCAATACGGTCTCTGCCCGCGCCGGGGATCAGGCGGCTTAGGGCTTCCCGGAAGTACCCGTCTGCCTGTTCGTGCTGTCCCTGATGCGCCAGGGCCTGCCCGGCGAGGATCATAGAGAGCAGGAGTTCGGGATGCTCCGGGCTGAATAGCTGCTGCTTTATCTTCAGCGCCCTTTCATGGTAGTGCAGCGCTTTGCTGAAATTGCCCAGGAAGAAGTGTTCGACGCCCAGGTCGCTGATCACCGCAGCGTAATCTCCGTCCAGGGTATCAGGGCCAAAGGCGGCGGCGGCCCGCTGGTCGTATTCCAGGGCCTGGCGGCTATCCTCCATGGCAGAATAGACATCAGCTATGGAACCCAGCGCTCCGATCGTTCGGGCGTGGGTTTCACCAAAGTATTGCCGGCTGATGGCCAGGGCTTCCTGCAGCATGGCCAGTGCCTGGCCGTACTGGCCGATGCTATTCAGGGTGGTGGCCAGCCCCTGCAGGGAAAAGGCGAGCCTGATGCTGTCTGCATTATGGCGGTCGATGGCCACCGCCTGGCGCTGGTACTTCAGGGCCTGGTCGAAGTCCTTCATCCTGAAATAGCCGTCGGCGATATTGACATAAAGCTGGGCGGTGCCGCGGGCGTAATCCTGCCCGAGCCGCCGGGTGATGTCCAGCGCCTGCTTATAGTATTCCAGGGAGCGATGGTATTCGCCGAGGCCGCCGTAGGCGACGGCCAGGTTGTTATAGCTGCTGGCCAGGCTATAGTGCGGGTCGGGCAGGGCCTGCCGCCTTAGGCCCAGCGCCTTTTGGAAATATTCTATGCCGGCATACAGGCCGCCTTCCACGGCGTAGCAAACCCCCAGGTTGTTGTAAACGTCGGAAAGGACAACGGAATCGTTATTGGTGCGGGCCAGCGGTTGCAGGATCGAGAGCGCTTTTTCGAGGTGGGGAAAGGATTCTGCGTATTTGTACTGTTGCTGGAATAGGGTTCCAATAATCTGGTGGCAAAGCCCGGCGAGCTTTGGGCTTTCCGCTTCCGGCCTTTGGAATTCTTCCAGGAACTGCCGGTAGCGTTCGATGCCCTGCTGGGTGACGTGGCCGCCTTTGTAATAGGCCTTGCTGAAATCGATCAGGTAGTGTTCCAGTTCCGGGTGGCCGGCCCCCAGTTCCTTCTTTAACGAGGGGAAAAGGGAGTCGAACAGGGCGGCGCTGCGCTCCGGCCGGCCCAGGCTGATCAACCGGCTGCCGGCTTTGCGCTGGCTTTTGTAATACAACAACTTCGCAGCCGTGTCCTGCCCGGTTTCCAGCAAAGGTTCCAAAGTTGTTATGGCTTCCCGGCATAATTCCAGCGCCAGGGTGTCGTTGTTCAGCGTATCAGCCGCTGCGAGCAGCATTCGGGCGCGGGCCGTGCCGGATGGGGATGCAACCGTCTGGTTAGCCGGGATAGCTTCGGGAGGTGTTGCGTCCCGGCAACCTGGTGCCAGGGCTATGGCAAGCAAAACCGGAAAGATGTACGTAGTTCTGCACATGAGTATTGGCTTTTGTGATCCGGTCACTCAATCCACCCGTTCCGCATCGCATATAGCAGCAGGCCGGTCAATGCCTTTCCCCGGTTCGTAATCCCTGGGGCGAACCCGGCGCCGTCGTCCTGTTATTCCAGCGCCAGCCCGTTGCATTTCTCCTGAGAGCATGTTTGGAGGTAGTCATTTGGGCTGCAAATGCCAGATTTTGGAACCTCACGGCGGTTATTTTTTGGTCCGTAGCTAGGCTATGCACCAAAAAATGAACCTTGTGAGAACCCCAAATCTGG
>JAGFJD010000354.1 GCA_024102975.1 Phaeodactylibacter sp.
TTGGACACAGAGAGGCACCGAGGTCAACACAGAGCACACGGAGTTTTTTCCATTGATAATCAGGTCTCTGTGTGGCTCTGTGCCTTCTCGGCGTACTCTGTGTCCAGAAAAATGTCTAGTAGTGTGCCTCCCGGGTCTTGACCGGCAGGCCATAAATCTCGCAGGCACCATCTCTGATTTCTGCGCCCACAGGGATGAAATTGCCCAGGTACACTTCCACGGCCGTTCCGCAGTTGTTGATCACCTTCAGGTAGCCGGGGCCGTTGGCGTTGACCACCGTTTCGCAAAAGCCGGCGTTCCCTTCTTTCTGGCAGCCGAAGCTCATAATGAGGATAGAAGCGAGTAGGATGATGAGTTTGGTTTGCATGGCATTCTTTTTTGGAATTAAAAAACGGGAGGATACTTGCGGGCTATAAGGGGTGCATATAACCCACCGAGAAATTCAACAGGCGGTTAAACCTTTCTGACTGTATCGTTTCGCCTGATGCAGGGTCAAAAACCGGCTTCACCGTCCGGAGGACATTCAATGCCGTTTTCTGGTTCAGGCAATACCGGAATACCGGGCCCAGCCCGTCGCCGAAGGTGAAACCGAGGCCCGTCTGGCCGCCAAAACCGGAGAGGTCCGTATTTTCTGAATTTTGGGCGCTCATCGCAAAAGGAGCAACTGTTATGGCAATGGAAAGGAAAACAACCCGGATCATCGGGAACGCCTGCCTGGAGTCCAATAAGGTAATAGGTCCCATGATGTTATATTTTGGTTGAGGAATGAACTAAGTAATCCTTAAAAAACAACTTCACGGCCCGTAGGTGCAGTGAAGTAAAGCAGCCGGGCAGTATTACCGCAAGGTTAGGCTGCTGAACGAGCTACAACTACGGGGCTTTAATAGTGAAGTTATCTTTTAATTACTGTTAAGCCGCTTTCGAGCTGGCCAGCAAATAGCATTCATTAATTAAATAGGAAGAAAGCACAACGGTCAACAGTAGAGGAGCAACTTTTTAATAAAAGTGGAGTGGAACAAATGATAATATCTGTACTGATAATTGCCAGAGAAGGAAAAAAAACGGTACTTTCTGCTCTCAATTTACCTGATCCGCAACCATGACCATCAACTTTTCCCGCATAGAGGATGTGGATTTCGTGCTCGGCCACCACAAAGCGGTGAAACTGCTGCGCAAAAACCACGCGCCCCTCATCATCGCCTTTCTGTGGTCGTCCTTCAAGGAGGCGCGCCGGCAGGCCTATGGCAGCCGGGAACTCACTACCTTATTGTCCGACTTTTTGTTCAGTGCCAACGAGGAAGAGGCGCTTTATCCCCGCGAGCCCCGCGCCTACCTGGAAGAATGGACGCAGGAGGGTTTCCTGCGGCAATTCTATGAAAACAACGAGGAGGAAGCGACCTTCGAACTCACGCCTGCCGCCGAGCGCGCCCTGCTCTGGATCACCGACCTCGACAAGAGGGAGTTCGTCGGGGCGGAATCCCGCCTCCTGCAGGTTTTCCAGTTGCTGCGCGAACTTGCTTTGGGCAGCACGCAGGACAAAGAGGCACGGCTCGAACAACTGCTGCGGCAACGCGAAGAACTCGACCAGGAAATCCTGGCTATTGAAAATGATGAGATAGCCCGCCTCGACCCCACCCGCATCCGCGAGCGATTTTCCCTGATCGAAGAGACGGCCAGCAAACTGTTGTCCGACTTCCGGCAAATTGAGGACAACTTCCGGCAGCTCAACGCCCGGGCGCGGGAAGAGCAGATCAACAAACAGGGCAGCCGGGGCGAAGTGCTCGACGAAATCTTCTCAGTCCAGGACGCCATCATGGAAACCGACCAGGGCAAGACCTTCAACGCCTTCTGGGCTTTCCTCATGGACCAGAACCGGCAGGACGAGCTGGACAAACTGGCCCGGCAAATCTTCGAACAGCCGGAGCTGTCGGGCTTCCGCCATCGTTCCGTGCTTCCCCGCCTGAAAATGTCGTTGGTGGAAGCGGGCGACCGGGTCAACAAAACCACCGACCGGCTGGTGGAGCAGTTGCGTCGCTTCCTGGCCTCCCGCGCTTTCCTGGAAAACCGCCGCGCCAGCCAGGTCATCGAAGAAATCGAGCAACTGGCTTTGAAAGTCAAAAACGATCCGCCTTCTCCACGCTACTTTATCGATATTGAGGGGAAGCCCGCCGTTCACCTCCTCATGGACCGGAGTCTGTTTGAGGTGCCGGAAATCCTTCAGCTGGATTCCGAAAACCTGGCCCCCGGCGATGCCGGTGCCGTAACTGCCGATGGCCTGTACGAGCAGCTTTATATCGACCCGGCAGAGCTGCGGGGGCGCATCAAGGCGCTGCTTCGCGGCCGTGGCCAGATCAGCCTGCGACAGATCACCGAAGAGATGCCCCTGGAGAAAGGGCTCAGCGAGCTGGTTGCCTATTTCGGAATCGCTACTGCTTTGGAACAACAGCAAAAAGCCATCATCAACGAAGAACAGTCCGAAACCATCATATATCACAAGGACGGGCGCGACTTTCGCATCGACCTGCCCCAAACCATTTTTCTGGCATGAACGCAAACCCGGCACAGGAAGAATTCGGCATCCCCGCCGTTTATTTGCTAAAGGGCATTCTCTACCGGCAGCAGGAGGAGGCCTGGAACCTGCTGCTGCGCTACCGCAGCCGCCTCCAGGATTACTTCGCCGTGCTCGGCGTAGAGTTGCTGGTAGAAGAAGGGGAAGGCTACGCCTACCTGCGGCAACGCCCCCGCGACGAAGAGGAGGAAGGAGACTTTCCCCGACTGATGAGCCGCCGCCGCCTGTCCTATCCGATCACCTTGCTCATCGTGTTGCTGCGCAAGCGCCTGCTGGAATTCGAGGCTGAAGGCAACGAAATCCGCCTCGTACTCAGCCACGACGATATCATCGAAATGATGCGCATCTACTGGGACGAGCTGGATACCAACGAGCGCCGGCGGGAAGACCAGCTGCAGATACACATCAAAAAGCTCATTACATACGGTTTCCTGCAGCCACTCAAAGCAGAAAAAGGGCGCTACGAAGTCAACCGAATCCTCAAAGCTTATGTGCCAATAGAAAAACTGAACGAGATACTGGAGCAATTGAAGGCTTACGCTGAAGAGCGGTCAGAAAAATAGCTTAATCGCTACTTATGTTACTCGAACTGGATACCAATATAGACAACAAGCGCTCTGGCTACCGCCTGCGCCAATTGGAAGTACTCAACTGGGGTACTTTTGACGAACACGTCTGGAGCATTTATCCCAATGGCGACAACGCCCTGCTGACCGGCGACATCGGCTCCGGCAAGTCCACCCTCGTCGACGCCATCACTACCCTGCTGGTCCCCCACCAGAAGATCACCTACAACAAAGCCGCCGGGGCGGAAACCCGCGAACGCAGCCTGCTCAGCTACATCCGCGGCGCCTACAAGAACGAAAAGGTCATGCAGTCGAGCAAGGCACGGGATGTGTACCTTCGCTCCGGCAAGGAGGACTTTACCGTGCTGCTGGCCGTCTTTGTCAACGAAGGCTATGGCCAATCCGTTACCCTGGCGCAGGTATTCTGGCTACAGAACGACGGCGTGCGGAAGTTTTACGTGCTGGCGCACAATGAAATGAGTATCGTCGAAGATTTCAGCAATTTCGGTACGCAGATCAAAAGGCTGAAGAAGAGCCTGCGCCAACGGCCGCATACCCAGGTGTTCGAAACCTTCACCGATTATTCCAACCGTTTCCGGCAGGCATTCGGCATTCGCCAGCCCGAAGCGCTCGACCTTTTTTACCAAACCGTCTCCATGAAGTCGGTAGGCAACCTGACGGATTTCGTGCGGGAGCAGATGCTGGGCCAAACCGACATCCAGAGCAAGATAGACGAGCTGGTGAGCCGTTATGGCGATCTGACCGAGGCTCATCAGGCAGTGCAGCGCGCCCGGGAACAAAGCGAACTGCTGAAGCCGCTGGTAGAGCAGGCCGACGAGTTGGATGCTATCCGCCGGGAGATAGAGGCGCTGGAAGCCGTGCTGGAAGAAATACCCCTATACTTTGCCCGTCACCGGGTTCGGGCTTTGCAGCGGCAGCTGCAGGAATTGTACCGTAGCTGGCAACAGAATGAAGAAGAACAGGTTGCCGTCACTGCTACGCTTCAACAGCAGCGGCGGGACCTCCAGCGCCTGGAGACGGCCCGCGCCGGACTGGGCGTTAACCAGCGGCTGGAGAGCATCCGCATGGAGCTCGAGCAGCGCCGGGCGGAAAAAAAACAAAGGCAGCAGCAGTCGGAGCGCTATGCCGAAGCCTGCCGAAGCCTGCTGGAAACTTATCCTGCCGGCGAGGCCCCGGAAATCGGGTTGCCTGCTTCCGCCGGGCAGTTTTTGCAGCAGCAGCAATGGGCAGGCGCCGCCCTCGACGAAGCGCATGCGGCCACAGAGCAAATCCGGGATCAATTGCAGCCCCTGCACGTGCGCATCGCTCGCTGCAGCGAGCAGGCAGAAGAGCTGGAAACCGAGCTGCAGTCCCTCCGCAAGCGCCCTACCCAGATTCCACAACACAACATGCAGCTCCGCAGCCGCATCCTCGATGCCCTGGAACTATCTGCTGAAGAACTCCCCTTTGCCGGCGAATTGTTGCAGGTTCGCGAAGAAGAAAAAGACTGGCAGGGCGCCATCGAGCGGCAGCTCCACAGCCTGGGCCTGAGCCTGCTCGTGCCCGACCGCCACTATCGCGCCGTCAGCGATTACGTCGACCGCCACCACCTGGGCGGAAAGCTCGTATATCTGCGTACGCTCGAACACCGCCGCCCGCCGCAGGATAACCCCGCCGAGAATTCGCTGGAGAGAAAAGTGCAGATTAAAGGCGATACCGAGTTTTACGACTGGCTGGAAGCCGAGCTGCGCGTTCGCCACGATTATACCTGCTGCGAAAACATGGAAGAATTCCGGCGGGCTGCCCGCGCCCTCACCCGGAGCGGACAGAGCAAGTCGGGCCGCATCAGCCATGTCAAAGACGACCGCTATGACGTAAACGACCGCCGCCGCTACGTGCTGGGCTGGAGCAACAAGGAAAAAATAGCCGCCCTGGAAACCGAACTGGAGGCCGAAACGCGCGAACTGGCAAAAGCCAAACAGGAGCTGGTTGCCCTGCGGCAACGCGAGGACCAGCTGAATGGCCGGCGCGACGGCCTCGGCAGACTATTGCAGTTCACGGCATTCGAAGCACTGAATTTCCGCCCTGTAGCCCTCCGCATACAAGAGTTGATGGAAGAGCAGCGCCGGCTGGAAACCAGTTCCGAGGAATTGCAGGAACTCCAGGCCCGCATCCAGGCTTTGGAAAACCACATTGAGGAAAACGAAAAGCATAAAGCGCGCCTGAGCGAAAAACGCGGCGCCCTGGGCAATGACCTGCTCCGAAATGCGCAGCAAATTTACGAGCTGTTAGAACTGCTGGACATTAAACCGCCTGAGGTCAGCCGCGATATAGCCGGCCTGCCGGCTGATATGGAGCAAATGAAGATTCGTTTCCTGCAGGTGCCCTTGCCTGATCTTCCGCCCTCCGGTACGCTGCGCAAGCGCCTTCAATCGGGGGCAGAAACCCGTGAAGCAAGTATCCTGGAGGCGGAACAACGAAAACTTCTGGACCAGATCGGCGGCAGCCGGGGAGAGCTGAAGCGCTGCCGGGACCAGGCCAGCAACCTGGAGCGCAGCATCAGCCTGAAGATGAAAGACTTCAAAGACCGCTTCCGGGAGGAAGCCCTGGAAGTAGATGCCGATCCCCGGTCCATCCCCGAATTTCGAAGCATGTACGCCCGCCTGATGGAAGACGACATTCCCCGCCACGAGGAGCGCTTCCGGGAGTTGCTCAGGCAGGGCACCATCCGGAGCATCCTCACTTTCAAATCCAAGCTGGAGGAATATGAGCAGGATATCGTCGAAAAGATCGGACAAATCAACACCCATTTGTACGAGATCGACTACAACCCCGGCACCTACATCCGCATCGCCAAGGAAGAGGTGCGCACCGAGGACATCCTCACCTTCAAACAAGACCTGCGCGCCTGCCTTAGCGGTGTTTACGGCGACACCGAGGACATCTACACGGAAGAAAAATTCTACCAGGTCAAAAAACTGCTCGACCGCTTCCGGGGCGACTCCGAAGAGGACAGCCGCTGGACCAGGCGCGTGACCGATGTGCGCCAATGGCACACCTTCGGCGCTGAGGAACGCTGGCGCGAAACCGACGAGCCGCACGAGTACTTCAGCGATTCTTCCGGAAAATCGGGCGGGCAGAAGGAAAAGCTGGCTTATACCATCCTGGCGTCCGCTATCGCCTTCCAGTTTGGCCTGAAATGGGGGCGTTCGCGCGACCGCTCCTTCCGGTTTGTGGTCATAGACGAGGCCTTCGGGCGCGGCTCCGACGAGAGTACCCGCTACGGCCTGCAGCTCTTCGAGCGCCTCAACCTGCAATTGCTCATCGTGACGCCCCTGCAAAAGATCAACATCATCGAGGATTACATCAACGCGGTGCATTACGTGTCGAACCCCGATGGCCGGATATCGCTCGTGCGCAACATCAGCAAAGCCGAGTACCTGAAGGAAAAAGCCGAACGCTTCGCTGAACAAAACAGCGGCAAAGCATGATCAGCCCCGAGGAAATACGACAGCAAGCCGAACGCTGGTGGCCGGAGGTGCTTCGGGCTACCCTGACGGGGGAAGCGTTTTTCCCCAAGCCTCTCATCCGCATCGGCAAGGTGAAGGCCAACGAGCGCCTGCGGGCCTTCGACCGCATCCGGGCAGAGCAGGAGGCGTTGCTGGCCGGCTGCAAGTCCCGAAACGGCAACGGCTATACCCTCCACTGGGAGGAGCGCAACTACCGCAATGTCGGCCGCAACCGCTTCATCGCCGCCATCAGCATCGACACTCCGGACGATTACCTGCACCTGCTGCGGCGCGGGGCGGCCTACCGCCGCTTCCGGGCCGACGCGCAGCTCATCCTGGAAAAAGTACCCCGCTTGCAAACCTGGTGCGTGGATAACCCGTTGGAGATTGAGGCTTATCATGGACAATGGCCGGACTTGCTCCGGGTGGTGCGGTATTTTATGGACGAGCACCAGCCGGGGCAGTACTACATCCGGGAACTGCCTCTGGCCATTCCCACCAAGTTCATAGAAAGCCACCTGAAAGTGCTGGCGTCTCTGCTCGATGCCGCCTTGCCGCCGGAGCGGATCAACGATGATTTCCGGGGGGTGAATCAGTTCGAACAACGCTACGGCCTCAAATACCGGCAGCCGACGGTGCGCCTGCGCCTGCTCGACGCCGCCATGGCGCAGCAGTATTTCAGCGGGCTGAGCGACCTGCAGATTCCGCTCGACGATTTCGCCCGGCTCAGCCTGCCGCTGCAAAGGGTTGTTATCCTGGAAAACAAGACCAACTTTTCCAACTTGATGAACTTTCTGACCCTGCCCCGGCAATCGGCCACGGCGGGCATATTCGGCAGCGGATTCGGCCTGGGGGGCCTCAAAGGCGTAGAATGGTTGCAGCAGGTCGAGCTGCTCTATTGGGGCGACCTGGACGCGCACGGCCTGCAGATACTTTCTCAGCTGCGCGGTTATTTTCCGCATGCGCGTGCCTTTTTGATGGACCGGGCGACGCTCGACGCCTTTCCCCAGTATGTGCTTGCCGATGCTCCGGAGAGTACAGCCGCCACGTTGCCTCACCTGACCGGAGATGAGCAGGCCCTATTCGACTACCTCAATGCCAACCGCCTGCGGCTGGAACAGGAGCGCATTCCCGTGGCTTATGTGCGGGAGCGGTTGCTGATAAAATAAAAACGACATGATTGATTTTTCCGAGCCAAAACGAATGTACTTAAGCCATGAATTCAGCCTGGAGAACTGTAAAAAACACAAAAAATGCTGCGGGGCGGGCAGGAGCAGGCAACATCGCCGCAGGCGATGAACAATATTTCATTCCATCCACCCCAACTGCTCTGGTTTACACATCGGCGCCTCCAGCATCAACCGGCCCCCCAGCCGTTTGACCGGTTCGGCCTCTTTCAGCCGCAATACCAGCCAGTCGTCGTAC
Source organism: Phaeodactylibacter sp. (assembly GCA_024102975.1). Lineage (GTDB taxonomy): Bacteria > Bacteroidota > Bacteroidia > Chitinophagales > Saprospiraceae > JACJXW01. Next base: position 8,070 of record JAGFJD010000354.1, read on the forward strand.
TGCAACACCGTCCCGGAGAGCTGTACCGGCTCGCCGACAACAGGAAGCAGTTGTTCGTTGGCCGGCCGGCCATCCGGCCCTTGAATGATAAAGTACTGAACCTGCCCTTCGCGGCCGGTGGCCTTCAGTACCGGCGGAATGCCGCCGGCAATACAGCGGGCGGCGCAGGAGCGGTGTACCTTGCCTTCTCCCGGTTTCATCACGCCGAAATAGCACTTGGGGTCGGCGATCTCTCCCCGCAGCTTGGCCGGGCCTAAATCGGCAAATTGACGGTTCACGGGAGGCGCATCGGCCACCTCCAGCACTGATTTTTCTCCTTGGGCCAGTTCCAGCAGCGTTTTTCCGTCGTGGTAGATCAGGGTGCCTTCGAGTTTCACCTTCTTCCCATCAAGTTGCAGCTGCCGTTGAGCTTCCGCTTTTTCCAGCGTTGCTTCGGCCCCGTGTTTTCCGAAGCCGATGAGCAGGATGCTTTGCAGGATGGGCTGCCCTTGCTGATTTGTTCCGGTTGCCAGCTGCAGCATAGGGGCGGGTTCCATCCGCAGGACGCCCCCGACGGTGGTAAGCCGCCCCAGCTCGAAGGTGGAGGTGGAAAAGGCCTGCTGGCTTTTTACGATAAGGAATGAAGCGGTAATTAACAAGCTGGCAGCAGCCATAACGAAGCCGCGCACCGGGCCCCGGAAGGCAGGGGGCATTTTTTCCAGATAGCCGATATAGAAATCGTTGTTGGGCATGGTTGTTAATTTTAGGAGTAGTTACGCACCAGATAAATCTGGCGCGTCCGAAGGGGGGATCAGTGCCGGCGGCCGCGCCGTGCCTTCCGGATAGGGGGTTGGGTTGACGTATACCCTTCCGTCCATCACCTTTACGTCATAAGTAGCGACTTTTTCTGTAAAGGGCGGCGGCGACTGGCCGTTTTCCGGCAGATACTGGTAGCCGTGCCAGGGGCAGGTGATGCAGCCGTCGACGATCTTGCCTTCGCCCAGCGGGCCGTTCTGGTGCTTGCATACGTTGTTGATTGCTGACAATTTACCGTCGTACCTGAAGATGGCAATGTTTTCCTGCCGGATGATCACCACTTTAGCCCGGTTCTCCTGGATTTCGTCCACCCGGCATACGGATATGAAGCCATCGGCGGGCGGGCCGGCGGGGCGTTCTTCTTCCCTTTTCACCTTAAAGGCGGCGGCAAGGTGTAGCCCGGTTACTGCTGCTATTCCGGTTCCAAGGAAAACAAATCCTGCCGGATGCCCCTCCTGCTGCAGTACGCCCAGCAGTACGTGCATCGCCAACAGCGCGTAAGCCAGGTACACCATCATGTGCAGGCTTTTCCAGATGCGGGGGCTGAGGTTCTCCAGCCAGAAATCGTGGCTGGTGGCCGCCATCAGGAAAAGGATGAGCAGGGCAAAGAAGCCAAGTGCCTGAAAGGGGAACTGTGAAACGGACTGGTAGTTGGTATTGGAAATAAAAATGGATACCAGCGGGTTGACATCGCCCAGGGCGTGAAACTGGATGAGGCAGAAAATGCCGTGTACCAGAGCGATGATGAACATCGTCACTCCCAGGTGGCGCCGGTTGTAGAGCAGGGGCAGGAAGCGCCGGTCGAGGCGGCACAGCGGCCCAATCATCAGGATGAGGTGCAGCATCAGGAAAGCCAGCGTGGCCGTTGCCCGGATGATCAGCGTTTCGGGGGTGATTTCCGGGCGGAAAAGGAGCTGAAATGCCGTGAACAGGGCCAGGTACAGGGCGATGAGCCCCAGCATAATCAGGTCATAGCGTTTCTTCTGCCGGTTCCACAGTATGGGGGCATAGTTGAGGCTCATGGCTTAGCGGGATTTGTGGAGCGGGGCTTCGGAATAGGCTTCCTTGCGCACCTGATCGTAAAAAAACACATAGTATCCTTCCCGGGAGGCAACAAGGCTGTCCAGAGGGTATTGATAAATGCCCCTAGGGCCAACCGGGCCGATGGCCACCGCCTCGGCGGGCCCGGCGCCGACGCGGGCCGCCAGGTACAGAGTGGATACCGGCCGTTGGGAAGCCTCCCGGAAAATTGCTTCCAGCCAGGCCCGGCCGTCCGGCGACCGGCAGATATTTACCTGCCAGCCTTCCGCTGCGGCTGTGGCGATGACCTCGCGTTCCCTGTAAGGTGCTGCCTCTTCGATCAGTTCCTCCTCCGGCAATACCGGGCCGGGCCGGTTGGCCAGGGCAAGCGCAAAACCAAGGGGCAGCAGTACAGAAAGTATCATCCAGATATAACGGTGCCGCTTTCTGAGTTTCAGGATCATGTGTTTCGTTTTTTCCCGATCCACTTGCTCAGCAGGTAAGGCCAGAGGGCCATAGCGCCGGGCAGGATCAGGAGTTTGAAAAACCAGGAGGCCTGAGCCGCTTTGGAGTCAATCGCTCCTGCACCTTTCCAGGCGAAGGCAACGGCAAAGAGCAAGCCCAGCAGCAGGTAGAGCAGAAACAGGTTGACGATGAGGGTGATTAGGGGCTCCATAAAGCCGTACGCTTATTTAGCAGCAATCGATTTGGGAAACAATCTGGAAAAGATACGCAATAATTGCGCTCTTTGCAGATAGAGTACGCCGGCACTGCAAACAAAAGTGACAATGGCGAGCGTGAATAAGCTGCCGCCGTCGTTATTGACCTCAATACCCAAAACAACAAGATGGGAAAAAATGGCACCGCTCATCAGCCCTATGGCCAACAGTGCCCCCAGGAAAGAAAGGCGGGAATAGATCAGCAACCCGCCGGCGATCAGTTCCAGTATTCCGGTACCAATCCTGCCGTAGGGCTCCAGCCCCAGCGTGGAAAAGATGTGGACGCTGTCGGGATGAGCCGTGAACTTAAAGGCCAGGGTTTGCAGCAAAATAATAGCAGCGGCGAAGCGAAATACCGTCAGGAGGATTTTTTGTCGTTTGGTCATGGTTCAAATTCAGTTTTAGGTAAAGTTAGAAGGTATTTCCCCGGTGAATTGTTACCGTGGTAACAAGAGAGGCAATTTTTTATTTAAGCCTCATTATACAGTTTGACTACGCCTTCCCGTATCTGTCGGCCGGAATCCGACAACAAAAAGCAAATTGTGTCGGCGATAGCCTCCGGAGTTACCCATTTTGAGAAGTCAGCGTGAGGAATGGCCTGCCGGTTAGCCGGCGTGTCGATCGTACTGGGGACGATCACCGAGGCGCTGATGTTCTTGCCCTTGCCATATACATTGATGAGTTCGGCCAGGTAGAAAACAAGCCGCTTGGAAAAAGCATAGGCAATCAAATCTTTTCCTTCTTCTGCTTCCAGGGCTGGCCGGGATCCCACGAGGATGAACTGCCCGCCGCCTTTCTTTTCGAAGGTGGGCAGGAGGGCCCGCACCAGAAAATAACTGGTTTCAAAATTGAGTTGATACATCCTGCGCAGGGCCGCTCCGTCCGTCTCGCAAAAACCACCTGCTGCGAAGCCGCCGACGGTCAGGACGGCGGCAAACACGCTGTCGGTCTTGTCGTCGATATACCGTCGAACGGCCTCTTCATCGGAGAGGTCGAGCGGAGTCGCCTCGACCCCTTCCTTTTGCAGCGCCTCGGCACTTCCCGGAGACCCAACCGTCCCCAACACGCGATAGCCGGCTGCTTTTAGTTTTTTGACGACGCCGGCCCCCAGGTTTCCCGAAGCGCCGGTGACGATCACTGATTGTTCCATATCTGAAAAATTTTTACCTGATGTTTTCAAATACAATAGTTCTTTTCTTCCGGGTTGCATATAAGTACCCCGCTATGCAACTCATAATGACAGCATAGAAAGCAGAAAACTGTATGATTGACCCCAGCGAAATGCTGTTGTTTAGCAGGCCGATCACATTAGAGCTTACTCCTGTCCCCAACTGTATTGCCGCTACCATCATGCCTGAAACCGTGGCAGAAAAGGCTGGAAACTCGTCGGTCGCAATGCTGATGGTAAAGGGGAAATAGAACGAAAGCCCCAGCCCGGCAAGAACCAGTGCCGTATAATTAGCTGCCGCGCCCTCAATCTGAGGCATAGAAAAAAAGATCACAGCAACCAGCAGGGGCATGACAACATGCAGGGCCCGCAGTTCAAAACGCAGGGCCGCAAAAGTAAACAGGAAACGTCCCGCCGCAATTGCCCCCCAGAACAAGGACAACCCCAGAGACGCGCCGGCCATTGACAGGCCTGCCTGCTTCTGCAGATAGATGGGTGCCCAGTTGCCAAAGGTGGCCTCGCAGGCACCGTAGAGGAAAATCACCAGGAAGAAAAACCAGGCTCTCGCCGGCACTTTGCGCGAATCAGGCATCTCCGGGGCACCCTTCTCAGAAGCTAAAGGCATGGGTAGAGGGGATATCCACAGGATTAGCAGCAAAAACAGGCATCCTGTTAACAAGCCCGCGCCCCACCAGTAGCCCAATTCCAAAAAGAAATTGACCACCACAGAGCTGAGGGCTGTGCCCAACCCCAGCAAAATATGCAGGCCGGTAACCGCCGAGGCTTCTTTGCCGGGAAAATAACTGTAGGCGTAAGGATTCACGGCGGTGATCGTCAATCCGAACCCCGCGCCCAGCCCTGCCGTCCCCAACATCAGCGTCAGAAAAGGAAGCAGGCCATGCCCTATGGCAAAATGGCTGGCAGCAAACAGGGCCATTGACAGCAGGTTAGCCATCAGGCCTGCGCGCAACACCTGCTTCATACCCCAAAGCCGGGCCAGACCAGGCGCCGCAAACGAGGCGATAATAGCCATAATGATCTGCGGCGTGAACAACGCCCCGTATTGCCCACTGCTCAGGCTGTGAAAGCTGGCGCCGGTAAAAATCGGGCCTGCCGCCGGGTACAGGATCAGGGCGATGCCCTGCATCAGCCCGCTTAGATAGACGATGGCGATGGCTTGGGTTCGGTTTTCCATGACGTAGTGGATTTGGGCTGGTTGGCATTGATTTCGTTGAATACTTTCAGTAACATGCCGACCGACCAGGCCTGCTGAATACAGCCCCTGCCTTCCTTCGGGTTTTTCCCGTCGAAGATTTCCGATATGCCGTAAAGGCAGGCTTCTTCGTAGAAGTGGTGGCGCAGGGCTTCCGATTTTTTCTTTATTTCTTCGCCGGCTTTCCCCGAATGCTTGTTTACTTTCAGATAAGCCAGGGCATATTCTCCCCAGAGAAAGGCCCAAACGGTTCCCTGATGGTAAGCGCCGTCCCGGTCCCATTGGTTGCCTCCGTACGCAGGCCTGAAATCAGAATGGCCGGTGGATAATGAACGCAACCCCAGGCCGGTGTACAACTCCTTTTCTACCTGGGCCAGCACGGATTGGGCTTCCTTCCTGGAAACAGGCGAAAACGGAAGGCTGACGGCATAAATTTGATTGGGCCGCATGGCGTCGTCGACATAAACATCGGGAATGACCACGTCATTCAGGTAGCCTTTCTCATTGACAAAATACTTCCGGAAAGCCCGGGCCAGGTGCCTGGCCTGGTTCTTTTCGCTGCCGGTTTCTTCGCCCAGCAAGTCTCCAAATGTTGCGTAAATGCAAAGCGCATTATACCAAAGGGCATTGACTTCCACCGGGCAGCCGTGCCGGGGCGTGACCACATAATCGCCCACCCGTGCATCCATCCAGGTGAGTTGGGAGATGCCCTCCCCACCGTAGAGCAACCCTTCTTCAGTGACGTGGATGCCGAAGCGCGTACCTTTTCTGTGGGCATCCAGTATTTCGGCAAGGCGGGGAAAAATTTCTCCGATAAATGCCTTATCCTGAAATTTTTCGTAATACTCGTGCAGCACCACGAACAACCATAAGGTAGCGTCGATGGTATTGTATTCCGGCGCTTCGCCCTGGTCGGGGAAGCGGTTGGGCAGCATGCCGCCGTCGAGGTATTGCAGGAAGGTTCGGATGATGGATTCCGAAACTGCTTTTTTGCCCAAACCCACTGTCAGTCCGCGCATGGCGATCATAGTGTCCCGCCCCCAGTCAGTAAACCAGTGGTAACCGGCAATCAGCGAGTAATTGCCGGTGGCTCTGCGTTGCACCAGAAACTGGTCGCCGCTCATTGCCAAATCCTGGAAAAAAGCACTCCCGGAAGCGGGGCGCAAGGCTTCCAACCGTTCAATTTCGGCAGCTTTCCAGGCTGTGGGATCGCCTGCTGCCATCTCTTCTTCGGTGGTGAAGACCAAAAAGGCTTTGCCGCCCGGTTCCAGGCTCAGGTGCAATTGCCCGATGCTTCTGGCGTCTTCCTGGTAATCCAGCCCCCGATACCTTTCCTTTTCGTATTCGAATTGCCGGAACCAGTCCGGCCGGCCGACAAACTGGCCATGGGAATAGGCAAAACAGACCGGCCTGGCACCATAATGAGCGTGGATTTTCAAGGCCCGCTCTCCCATCGGCTGATGGTAATAATCGTAGTAATCGCTTTCGTGGAATAAGCTGTGGTAATCCCGAAAGACGAACAATGGGGTTAATTCCAGGTTGAAAGGACAGTCGCCGATATTTTCGTACTCTACTACAGTGGTGTTGGAACCGTGGACCATAAAAACCGTTTTGGCCAGCCGGGAAGCGCCTGCCTGAAACGTTGTCCGGGGCAGGGGCGAGCGTTCGAAACTTTCCAGGTATTGATAACCCTGGGGGTGGACCACGCCGGGAAATGCGTTGGAGGAAAGTTCTGCGGCAATTTCGCCGTCGTTCAGCTTTTCCTCGACTTTGGAAACCAGGGCCCACCGGTCCGTTGGCGGGTTGAACGCCGCTACGAGCAGGCCGTGGTACCGGCGCGTGTTGGCGCCGCAAAGGGTCGAGGAAGCGTAACCTCCCAGGCCGTTGGTAACGAGCCACTCTCTGGCGGCCAACGTATTAAAATCGGGATTTTTATACTGTTGCATTTTTTTGAAATTTAGGTTCAGGGGAAATGGCTACGCCCTGCGCCTCTGCACCTTCGCGTGATAATTAAACTCTGTGAAGCACATGGTTTTCAATCTCGGCGCCAACCTTTTCCCATCCAACCCGGTCAATCATCTCCGCCACCAGCCCGGTCCAGCCGGTTTGGTGGGAGGCGCCGACGCCCCGGGCCGTGTCGCCGTGGAAATATTCGTAAAAGAGCACCAGGCCGCGGAAGTGCGGGTCGGAATGGTAAACTTCGTAGCCGTCATGCACCGGCCGCCTGCCGTCCGGGCCCTGCCGGAAAATGCCGATCAGCCGTTTAGAAATGTCATCTGCCACCGTGTCGAGGTTGACCCAACGGCCGGAGCCGGCGGGACATTCTACTTTCATGCTGTCTTCAAAATAGCAGTGATAGGTGCGCAGCGACTGGATGATGAGGTAATTCATCGGCATCCAGACCGGCCCGCGCCAGTTGGAGTTGCCGCCAAACAGGCCGGTAGTGGACTCGCCCGGCTCATACCGCAATCCAAAATCCTGCCCGTTGATGTTGACGGCATAAGGCGTTTCGTGTACCCTGGAGATAGACCGGATGCCCCCCTTGCCGAAAAACTCCGATTCGTCCAGCAGAGCGGCCAGCAGGCGCTTCAGCCGCTCCCGGGGCACCAGCGAAAGCAGGATGTCCTTGCCTTCGTGAAATTCCTCAATCACCAGGTTTTCGTTGTTGTCTTTGCGGTACTGCATAAACCACCGCAGGCGCTCGTAAAAGCCGGGCAGTTTTTCCAGCTTTTCCCTTTCCAGCACCAGTACAGCGAAGAGGGTGGACAACCCTACCAGCGACCGCACTTTCAAAGGAATATAGCGCCCGTCGGGCAGGGCGAGGATGTCGTAAAAGAAGCCCTGCTCTTCGTCCCACGCGCCAGTCCAGTCCTCGCCGATCCGGTTGAGGGAGGAGGCGATGTAAACGAAGTGCTCAAAAAACTTGGTCGCCACGTCTTCGTAGGCGACGTCTTCCTCGCCGAGGATGAGCGCCATCTCCAGCATGTTCAGGCAATACATGGCCATCCAGGAGGTGCCGTCGGCCTGCTCCAGGTGGCCGCCGCCGGGGATATAGCTGCTGCGGTCGAAAACCCCGATGTTGTCGAGGCCCAGGAATCCCCCTTCGAAAACGTTGTTACCGTTGCGGTCTTTGCGGTTCACCCACCAGGTGAAGTTGAGGAGGAGCTTTTGGAACACGCGTTTCAGGAAGGGCTTATCCGGTTTGCCGGTGCGCCGGGCGTCGATCTTGTACACCTGCAGGCAGGCCCAGGCATGAACCGGCGGGTTCACGTCGCCAAAGGCCCATTCGTAGGCCGGGATTTGGCCATTGGGGTGCATATACCATTCGCGCAGGAACAGGATGAGCTGGTTTTTGGCGAATTCTGCGTCCAGCATGGCCAGGGGAACGCAGTGGAACGCAAGGTCCCAGGCGGCATACCAGGGGTATTCCCATTTATCGGGCATGGAGATGATGTCCTCGTTATTGAGGGTTGCCCACTCCCTGTTCCTGCCAGATTTGCGGGCGGTGGGAGGGGCAGGCTGGCCCGGGTCGCCGTTGAGCCAGCGCGGCATGTCGATGTTGAAATACTGCTTGCTCCAGAGCATGCCGGCAAAAGCCTGGCGCTGGATGTTGGCGAGGCCTTCATCTTCTCCTTTTTGGAAGCCGCTGTAAAATTCGTCAGCATCCTTCATCCGCTGGCTGAAGACGGTATCGAAGGCTTTGCCGAGCGGCTGGGTGCCCGCCGGCTTTTCCCGGCACAGGCGCAGGCGTATCTCGGCCTTCTCGCCAGGCGGCAGCCGAAAGTGGTACAGAGGAGCGAATTTGGTTCCTTCGGTTTTCTCTGCCAGCCAGTCGAACTGCTGCCCGGTAACGGCCCGATGGAAAGCATCCTTAACGAAGGGCGTATTGTTGGCTATGCCGTAAAGGCGTTCGGTATTGGTCTCGTTTTCAGTAAACAGCAGCCGCTCCGCCCCGGAAAAGAATAAATTGTAATTTCCAATCTCAGGATGTGCCACTTTTACGCAGGGTTGGCCGTCGTCCTCTCTCTCCAGCTTCATGACTGGCTTTTCCGCCATCAGCCCGAAAGCCCGCAGGTTTCGGAACCAAAGGGTGGGAAGCACCCAGATGGGCGCTTCCTGTACCCCACGATTGAATATGGTAATTCGGATAAGCAGGTCTTCTTCTGCAGCTTTGGCGTATTCGGTGAAAACGTCGAAGTAGTTTTTGCCGGCGAAGGCCGGCGTGTCCAGCAGTTCGTACTCCGGCTCGTGTCTGGAGCGGCTGCCGTTGACTGCCACCAGCTCGCTATACGGGAATTCGGCGTGCGGGTATTTGTACAAGTGTTTCATGTACGAGTGGGTAGGCAGGTTGTCGAGATAGTAATACAACTCCTTGACATCTTCCCCGTGGTTGCCCTGGGGGCCCGCCAGGCCGAACAGCCGTTCTTTCAGGATCGGATCCCGGCCATTCCAGAGGGCAGGCGCGAAGCAGATGCGCTGCCGGTCGTCGGAAATGCCCGCAAGGCCGTCTTCACCCCACCGGTATACGCGGGATCGGGCGTGGTCGTGGGGAAAGTAATCCCAGGCTTCGCCGTGCTCGCTGTAATCTTCGCGTACCGTTCCCCATTGCCGTTCGCTGAGGTAGGGCCCCCATTTGAGCCACTTTTTGTTTTGCTGGTATGTTTCCTGCAGGCGCTTGTGTTCCTGCGTTGTTTTATGTTTTGACATGGTGTTTCTTTTTTGATGGAAATTGTCTTTTTATGCCTAATTCTAAGATAGGTGAGCATATTTACCTTACTAACAAATCGGGATGTTCGCGAGAGGCTCCACCTTCGCCAAGGCTGCGGCGGACAAGGTGTAGCCTCGACGCGGCATAACTAGCAAGTCTCCAGACTTGGTGCGCCGCAAAAGATGTTGATATAGGCCAGTCGGAGACTGGCCTATTCTACCGCATCGCGTCATACCTGTCCGCCGAAGCTTCGGCGAAGGCGGAGACGCTCGCGAACGTTCTTCGATTTGAAGGGGCGGAGTAAAGTTTGTACTAAAATTAAATCTATCCGGCTACCCATTATCCCGAAATCCCGGATACAGGGCCATGCCGCCATCTACCACAATAGTCTGCCCGTGGATGTAATCGCTCTGGTCGGAGGCCAGCCAGACGGTGACGTTGCCGATGTCGGATGTTTCGCCTACCCGGCCGTAGGGGATGAGCCTGAGCAGTTCCCGCTCGGCCTCGGGCGTCTCCCAGGCCATGCGGTTGATGGGCGTTTTGATGGCGCCGGGGGCGATGCTGTTGACGCGGATGCCCTTTTCGCCCAGCTCCTGAGCGATGGATTTCATGAAGAGCATCACCCCTCCCTTGGAGGCTGCATAGTTGACGTGGCCGGCCCAGGGAATCAGCTCGTGTACCGAACTCATGCAGATGATCTTGCCCAGGGCCACCGAAACTTCCGGGCGCCGGCCGCGGCGGATGAACTCTCTGGCTGCCGCCTGGGCACACAGGAACTGGCCGGTAAGGTTGACGCTGAGCACGTAGTTCCAGTCGTCCAGCGACATTTCCACAAAGGCGGCGTCTTTCTGCAGGCCGGCATTATTGACCAGGAT
>JAGFJD010000374.1 GCA_024102975.1 Phaeodactylibacter sp.
CGTTTCCAGCTTTTCCGCTGCCAGTTCCCGGTCATTCTTGTGATCAGGGTTGACCTCCGTATCCAGAACGCTGACGAGGCTGTCGGGGATGCGCCCGATGACGACGTTCCAGTCCACCGGCTCCGCAGTGAAAGGCGCATGTACGCCGATCAGTTCCCGCATGCCGGGCACCTCGTACAACAGGGGCATGGCGCGGGTGGGCGCATCGGCCGTTTGGTCGACCGACAGCAGGCGGCGAACCTGCCCCAGCTGGGCCAGGTAGGAAGCCAGGATCTGGTCGTAATAGGCCAGATAGGCCTGCAGGTGGCGGGCCTGGGCCTGCCGTTTCAGGGGCGCATTGCCGGGCGGCGGGTTGTCGCCAACGGTATAGGTGGCAGGCAGGTCGTACTGCAGGCTGCGGTAATCCGACAGGTCCGGCCGGAACGTGCCTTCCTTCCACTCCGGGCCGCCGGGCTCGCCCAATGGGTCGGGGAAGTGGATCAGGCGCAGGAGTTCCAGGCGCTCTTCGATATGCTTCTTGTTCATGCTGAAGGTGCGCGCCCCCTTCGTAACGCGGAAGGAACAGCGATCCAGGTCGATGGCCGGTTTGCAGTAGGGCGGCGCGGGCTCTCCGGGCTCCAGCAGCGAGGCCGGATGGGGGAACTCCCCTTTTGTTTCTTCTCCGGCATTGTTGGTATAAACCAGGTACTCGGATTTTTCGGAAAAAGCTGCATCCTCTTCTTCCGGCGCTTCGTCCACCTTGAGCACCGGCAGCGCGACAACACCCTCAACGGACATCACATCCCGCAGCAGGTCGGAATGGTAGTACTCGCTGCGCGGCCGGTTGTCTCCCAATTCCGCATCCTCCAGGAACCCGTGCTCCAGCAAGGGGCCGTTGAAGATGTGCTCGGCCGAGTAGTTCCTGCCCTGCGCCTTCAGCTCTTTCAGCCGCTGGGCAAAGGTGCGGAACCGGGGCACCGGGCTGAGGTACTCCTGCATGCGGCGGATGGCCTCGGCGAAAATGTCCACCTCGTCGGCCTCCGGCGCCACTTCGACGTGCAGGCAAACCCCGATGGGCCGCTGCTCCACGATTCGGATGTCTACAAAATCCTCGCACAGGCCCCGGTTTTTATGCAATTGCTCCTTCACCTTTTCCACGACAGGATCGACCAGGTTGGGGATGCCGGCGTCGATATTTTCGTCGAGGTCCAGCAGGATGCTGAACAGGCCGGATAGGGGAAGCCTCTCGTCTCCTTCTTTCCAGATACCTACGCCCCATAGGCCGTATTCGCAGAATTTTTCGTCGAAGAGGTATTCTGCAATGGCGCCTGCGTTGTCTTCGGGTTCTGGCTTGTCATAGGGGGAAAGGTTGTCGTAGTAACCTACGATCTTTTTTATCAAATTCAGATAATCCTGGATGTTGGTGTAGTCTACAGGATTATCGATTACTATTGAGATTACCTTTCCGGAACCATAATATCCCTGGGGCAGGAAAATATTAAACACGTTTCTCAGAAACATGGCCACGGCAATTTCTCTTACCAGCCATCTGCTCTCTGTTTCCTGTGGGAATGAAGAATAGAACAGCTCCTTAAAATTCTCGGAAAAGAAACGCTCGTAATCAGCTTTCTCCTGATAAAACTCAATTACTGCATCGAGTTTTGAAATATTGCCTTCGCCGGTAACCCTTTTATACATTTCCTGCAGTACGTGGCGCCGTTTCCGCTCCAGTTCGCTCCCGGAGCGGGGGCCGGATTGGGGGATAGCCTCGTAGGCTTTCAGCGCGGCTCCGCTTAATTTCCCGGTTAAAGTCCCTTTTAAATAATCCTTGATCCGGGGTATGTCTTTAGAATCATCCAGTTCGACCCCCAAATTTACGTAAGGATAATCATCTATTGCTGCCTTCTGAAGATCATCTATTGTTTTATAATCAGATAATTTTTCTTCAAAGATTTTATTGATTTCAGGATCGCCGGACTTAGGCAAATCGCGCACTTTCGGAAACCGCAGGATATAGTCGTAAATTGCATCCAGTTGCTCCGGAGTTGCTTTGTTCCCTTCTTTAATCAATGCCTTCTGAATTTCCAGCTTGGCCAGTTTATCCAGGTCTGCCGCCTGCCCGCCGATGGCCGTGATATAGGGCAGGCAATCGGAAAGGGATTCAAAAAAATAAATTTTATGTTTAATCAGATAAAATATTGACCGGACCAGTTCCGGCACCGCCACTCTCCTGGCTTCATCAGCTTCGATGACGATTACCTCCTGTTCGCCAATTACCCGATAAATGTTCCCGCCCTCATCCTCGTAATATTGATTTCCCCCGGCATCAAAAATATTGCCGTTTTCATCCACGGTTAAAACAATGTCATCGCCGTTAGATATCTGCACATCGACATTACCGACAAACACAGGGTTGCCCTCCTCGTCCGTTTCCAGTTGAATTCCGGGAATATCTTTCCAGTGCCTGCGGATAAAGCCTTTTATTTTCTCTACGTCTTTTACGATATCTCCGGTGTACAAATCCGGAAATTGTATTCCCGTAGAGGACAATTTCAGTTCTTCCTCTCCCCGGATGATCCAGGCATTTTTCACGCCTTCCACATCGATCATCAGCTTGCGGTAATCCAGGGCGGTGACCGGGCTGCCGGGCAGCACGTCGGCGGCCTCGAACCAGGGCTGGCTGTTATTGCCGGGAGGGTTCGCCATCAGGTCCTCCACCGGCAGCATCCGGGTGCGGTAGCCCAGGTCGGTGATGCCGTAACACAGCAGTTCCAGGAGCGTGATGCCGGGGTCGTGGGCATTGTAGTCGGTCCACAGCTCGGTCGCGAAGTTTTCCAGGTGGCGGATGCCTTCGGCGCGCAGCACATCGAAATCCAGGCTGGGATGATCGGGGCGGGCTTTGGATATGGCTTTGGATATGGGCATGGTTTGGAGTTTACAGTGGTATGTCTTTTGCTTCTACTTCGTGTTTTCTGGAACTGCACAGGATGCCGTGGGCGGCGCCGGGGCGGATGGGGTCGTCCTCAACCACTACGCCATCCTTGGTGATTTCCAGGCTTTGCACGAAGACAACATCGATATACGGCAGCTCTTCCACGAACTGGATCAGGCGGCTGCGGCGGAGGGTGTGGCCAAAAGCCGGCGGCGCGCCCCCTTCATCCAGCCAGGGAGAGAGGAAGCGGCGCAGATCCTCGTCGAGCTGCTGCTTGAAAAAGGCGACGTCGACGCCCGACCGGAAGGCGACCTCGATATCGACTTTCACTATTTCGTACTGGGCATTGACGACGTAGAGGGTGGGCTCATCCGGCTCGTTGGCGCCCAAAAAGAGGCAGGCTCTTTCCAGCAGGAAATCGCGCATTTCGTCCAGGTCTCCTCTGGGGAAACGGGGCTGGTTGCGGGCCGGCCCGACGCGCTTGTCCAGGCTGGGGATGACGGCCACGGCCACGCTGCCGGGTGCCTGCTCGGAAGGGATGGTGAAAAAGTACTGGGTATGAGGGATGCATTTGACTGCGGCGATCTCCGGGAAAGCTTCCAGCAGGAGGTGTTCGTAATCCCAGACGGTAACGGCCCGGCCGCGGTGGCGCAGGCGCTCGCTGATGCGCATGTAAAAGGCCAGGCCTTCCGATTCGGGCAGCCGGCCGCCGAAGGTGGCGAAGGGCTGTTCGACCTTTTTGATGGCCGAGCGGCTGAACACCAGCTTGCCGATCGTGCCTTCCGGCAGGCCGTCTGCCAGGTGGCTGTACTCGTTGGTGTTGGTGTCCAGGAAATGCGCCTCGACAGCCTGAGCGCTCAGGTAGGAAATGCCGGGCAGGGCTGCCGCCATCCGCAGGGGATCCACCTGCTCGGCGCCGGTCACCCGGAGCCACAGCCACTCGGGAGGGAGCAGGGTGTTGCCCTTGCTGGATATGTCCTCCGGGATGCTCAGCTGGATCAGCCCGCTGCGGGTGAAGCCCCGGCTGCTGTCCAGCAAAATCTTATCGGGATTAACCGGCTTCCATTGGTTGTACTTGCTTAGGTAAGACCATTGGATTTTCGGGGCGTTGGCCTCCGGCATTTTTTCCGACCCCTCTACCGTCTGCACCAGCAGGGAGAGGTTGGATCCCGGCTTCAGCTGGCTCAGGCCAATGTACAGATGGCCGCGGACCCGCTGGTCGATATCCTGGCCGATGAAGTCTTTGAATAAGGTTACTGCTCCAAAGGAATACTGCGGCGCCCCGGTTTCCGACAACTGCAATTCGGCTCTTTCGTAACCGCCGAAGGGGTGGAGGTAGAAAAATTCGTCTACCGCAGGGTCCATTTCCTGGCCCTGGGACACATAGTCCAGTTCCAGGGAATTGAAGGTGGGGGTGTAGGGGGGAGGAAGGATTTTAGGATCAGCTGCGGTAGCAGCTTCTGTCAATTTTTCAGGATATTCGCTATGGAACAGTTCGCCTTTAAAAGTCAAGCGAACAAAACCCCTTCGAATTGATGGATCATATTTGGTAAAAGAATAGGTTGGGTCTATATCCCTCTGATCAAATGGAAAATCACTGGGATTTGACGGTAAATCCTCAATAGAATCAAAACTTAACGCTGCGCTATCCCCTGGAGTACCAGAAGCATCATTAACAAAGGACAGGGTTCTAGTATGACTAATTGGAAAACTGTTATTGCTGAGAAATTCAACCGCCACATCAGTGTTGGAGGCCTCACCTGTATCCAAAGGGTAATCGGTGTAATTCGTTGCCAAACCCGAACTATCTGTAAAAGCATCCACCCAATTCGGCCTCAACACCACCCGATCCAGTTTTTTCAAAAAAGCCTCGGCGAATCCGACATAAAACCTGGCTCCATTAGGTGCCGTGGCCCCAAAAGGCATCACCTGCTGCGTGCCGTCGAACACCCCCTGGTCGGTTTGCAGGATGAGGTTTTTGCTGACCCCTTCGGCGCGGACGCTGACGGCAAATGCCCTGCCGCCTTCTGTTGAAATGAGGTTTCGGTAATCCTGCAGGCCATTGTCCGCAAAAAACATGCTCTTTTTCAAGGTGATCTTGACCGCCGGCCATTTGGTCATCTTATTGCCTTCCATGGGAACGACGGGGGGGAAGTCTTTGGGGAGATAGATCTTTAAAGTTAAGTCATCGCTGGCATTAACATTTAAATCGAAAACTGGCGTGGTTGGAAGTGTAGAAGAAGAAAAAGAAGTATCTACTTCAAATGCGCTCAGGGACTGACTAGTAATAGCAGATTCCGTCCACCCTTCTTTTCCTGACAGCTGTACTTCTACTAATTCACTTGTCAGGGCAGCGGTGACATTAGTAATATTTATTACAATCAACCGATTCCCCTCCTGCAGCAACAGCTGCGGAGAAGCGATAACGAATCCCACCTCCTGTTCTTCTGCTGCTATGTCGTCGGAAAAGAGGCGGACGCCGTCCTGGCTCAGGGGCGGGGCGTGGCTCAGGCCCAGCACGGTTTTGTCATTTTCGAAGGATTCTTCCGCCGCCGGGTTGTTCAGGGCATAGATATTGGGCGGCAGGTAAAAGCTCTTCACCGCTTCAATTTTCGCCTGGCTCACTACCCAGTCCTGAACCGTTTCGTAGAGGATGGGGAGGCCGTTCTGGTCTTTGCCGCCGAAGAGCTGCGTCCCTTGTTCTATGAACTGGGAGTCGAAGTTTTTGGCCAGGGTAAAGATGAGGAAGACGCTGTCGGGCTGAGCCGGGGCCCGGTGGAGGGCCAGCACCTGCTCGTAGTAGAAGTCGAGTTGTTTGCCGACCAGCTCGTTGAGGCTGTCCTGGGCGTGGCGGAACAGGCGCAGGAAGGCGATGAACAGGGAAATATGGGGCTGTACGATGCGGTATTCTTCGCTTTCGGGTTTTTCCATGCGGGCCAGCTCTTCGTCGAAAGCGCGCTGGGCGCGGTTTTTCAGCACCACGTAGGCGTTGTAGAATTTCACGAAGATGCCGCGCAACTGTTCGCGGGGGTAGTCGGCCGGCGCTTCGGCCATGATGCGGCCGTAGTCGGCCCAGTCGGCCAGTCCCCAGCGGGCGTCGTCGGTGACGAAATACCGGTACAGCTCGGGGTTGAGCTGGTCGTCCATAGCTTTGTGGAGGCTGATCAGCCGGAAGAAGGGGCTGGCCAGCTCCTCGATATCCCGCTCGTTGGCGCGCCGGATGAGGCCGAGCAGCAGGTGTTGCAACGGGTGCCGGATGGCCACCAGCTTGCGGTAGCGGCCTTCCAGGCCCTTCGCCATGTTGTACAGGATTTCGGCCAGGTTGCGGTAGGCCTGCGTCTCCTGCTGGCTTTCCCCTTCCTCATGGCTTTCCAGGAGGACGCCGAGGGCGCGGTCGGCTTCATCGTATTCCTTCCGGAGCTGGTTGAGGTCAATCGCCGACAGGACTGCCAGATAGGTCAGGGTTTCCGTTTCCCAGAAGCAGGCCCAGTCGCCATCGGGGCGGTCGCTGAAGTCAAACCAGGACAGCAGGGCAGCGTAGCGGTGGGCGGCCACCAGGAGGTCCTGCATAGAACGGTCATCCAGCTGGAAATGATCGGGGGCCAGGGCGGCCAGCAGGCGCGTTATCCGGGTAGAGCCGTTGCGGCGGAGCGGATGCGGTTGTCGTATAATTATATTGCTCATTGGGCAACGATGGTAGCTTCTCGTTTATAAAAATCATATACATAATTGTACCGGCTGTTGGTGGCGCGCACCGTGATGTCCACCGATATTTTCAGCCGGCCTTCCAGCAGGTTTTCATCCTCCAGGATTTCGATGCCGTTCAGTTTCACCCGGGGTTCGTAGTAGAGGATGGAGCGGTCGATCAGGTTCCTGACGTAGGTCAGCAGGCTTTCGTTGATGGGCTCGAAGAGCAGGTCTTCCAGCGAACAGCCGTAATCGGGCCGCATGACCCGCTCGCCGGGGCGGGTGGTCAGCAGGATAGTCAGGCTCTGTTCGATATCGCGGATATCGGAGGCCATTTCCACGCTGCAATCTACGCTGGGTACTCCCACCGGTTCTTTGCTGAACGTAACCGGGAAAGCCCAGCCGGTTCCGAGGAAGGGTTGTTTGTCCGGAGAAGGCATTTGCTGATGTTTTTGCTGCAAAATTGTGTTTTCGCCATGGCGGAACCCGGCGAAAAACAAAATTTTGCAGCCGTTCGCGGCCCGGGGCTTTTTGCATGGCACCGGCCGGCTGAATGAATTCTTTATTTCGAAACGGCTGTCGGCTTTCGATGCCTTTTACCCGCCGATGAGGACTGTGCCGGCGCCGGCGGTAATCAGGCCGCCGTGGGCGGTGGTGTCGCCCATCCGGGCGGCGGGCTGGCCGCCGATCAGCACGGTGGCGGATCCGGCGGCAATGCTGTCGGGCGGGCCGGCGCAGGTACACAGGCTGCCGACGGTGGCGGCGGGCATGCCTTCGATGAGCACGTTCGGGACTCCGGGAGGCAAAATGGGGCCTCCGGTATGGGGGTTGCCGCTGCCCGGGTTTACCAGGGGGCAGGTGTGCATGTCGCCGGCTCTGGCTGCTAAAGGCATATTCGTTTAGTTGATTTTCACAAAACTGCCGCGAAGGGTCAGGTCGCCGGAGGCGGTGACTTCTGTCTTCGACTGGCCTTGTATCTTGAAATTCGTATTGGCTTTCTGGCTCACCTCCATGCCTTCCAGCTTGATGTTCTGGGCGGCTTTGAGGGTGAGGTCTTTGGCGGATTCGATGGTAATGCCGTTGGCTTCCATGGTGATCTTGTTGCCGTGTTCGTCTTCGAGGTGGACCTTGTCGGCGTCTTCGTCGACGAGGATTTTTTTGCCGCCGGGCGTTTCGAGCGTCATGCTCTTTTTTTCGTCGTCGAATATCCACTTCATTGCGCTGCGGGTCACCCAGCCTTTCTGGTGGTTGTCGTCGGTAGCAGTTAGCGGGGCAGGCCTGGCGGTGCTGTTGAGCATGCCGAGGACGACAGCCTGGCGGGGGTCTTCATCCAGGAAGCCGACGACGACCTCATCGCCCAGCTCGGGCCGCCAGAAGGCGCCGCGGTTGTCGCCGGCGTCCTGGCAGGCGATGCGCATCCAGGCGCCGTCGCCCTGATTGTCCAGCACCGGCAGGCGCACCTGGATGCGGTGGGCGTTCTGGGGATCGTTTTCCAGAGCCGTCACCACGCCGATCTGCAGGCCGTGCACCGAAGGCAGCAGAGCGGCGGCCGGCGCTTCCTGCATATCGTCAAACTCCTGGGCAAACCACCGCTGCGACAACCCAAACTGGGCATGGGCGTACCACATACCCTGGCTGATCTCGTGAGTGACTGCCGTGACCAGGACCTTGCCGCTGTGGCGCTGGCCCACATTGACCAGCTGGATCATATCGCCGGGATAGATGTCGGCCACGCCCTGGAATTTGACCCGGCCCTGGCTTTTCGCCAGTTTCCCTTTGGTCTGTTGCGCTTTGGCCCACTGCTGGGATTCTTCCGACTTGAGGTGGCCGGTATGCTGCAGGGGCCAGTGCTCCAGCCCCATCACCTGGGTGTAATCCGTATTGGGCGGCGTACCCGGCAACTCCAGCCCGACAGCGCGCCCGGCGCTTTGGGCAGCGGAGGTCACTGCGGGCGGGGGGGATGGAAGGCGCAGGCCGCCGCCGCCATCGGGCTCGCTTTCTTCGAGGTCCTGGTTGTCCGGGTTCCAGATGCGGGCTTTCACGGTGGGGTACTGGTCGCGGGCATCCATCTGGCCCTCGAACTCGAAGATGTTGACCCCGTATTGCAGGGGGAACTTCGCCTCCTGCTCAAAATCGGGCTTTTTGATTTTCACTTGCCCATCCCGGGCCAACACCAGCATGCCGTTGGCTTCGGCGCGGGTAGACAGGAAGTCCCAGTCCGTAGCGTGAAACTGCACCATCTCCTCATGGGTGCCGGGCGTATCCTCCACGTCGGGCTGCAGGCCGCGCCCCCGGACGATCTCGCTCATGATGTCGCTGTCGCTTAGGTTGTAGAAGTACTTGTTTTTCCGCCCTGCCGTCAGCTTAACCGCCTCGTCCTTGCACTCGATCTCAATATGGGATTGGCCCTCCTGGATGATGCGCAGGGCATGGCGGACAATGATGCCTTTGAATATCAGGGCATTATTGCCGTGATAGCCCGCATGGATTTCGATGGGATTGCCGGGGGAGAGCAGGTCGGTGTCGCTGACTTCGAAGCGCTGGTTCGACACATCCCCGTCGATGAAGGTAAGTACTGCAAAAGGAATGCGGTTGGCACACCGGGACACCCGGATGCCGGATGGCCGGACGATATCGGGCAGGGGCTGGCCGTTGACTTTTATCAGGGTGGTAGCAAGATCAGCCGATTCCGTGCCGGGCACGACCAGCTGGTTGACGTTCGGATCAAACATGTTAACTATTTCTCGATGGGCGGAAACAATAAGCTTTTGGTAGCCAGGTCACTCCGGAAGGAGGTCAGGCCGTTGGCAGCAGCCACTTCGAGCAGGAAGCGGGGCGATTCGTAAATGGCGTGGCACAACTGGTCCAGCCGTTCCCCTTCCCGCAAGGTGCGGACGTGGGTCAGGTCGGCAGACCGCAGGTCGGCATCCAGCACCCGGGTCACGCTATCCGTATCCCGCCTGAACTTCAACTGGACTTTTGCCCGCAGGGGCGTGCCGTTGGGCCGGAACAGGGTATAGGTAATATCAACCGACTCGACAACGCCCTGGAAGATGAATGTGCCCCAGACGATGATCAGCTTATTGGGGCGGTGTTCCTGGCCATTGAAGCCTACGGTACGGTTGAGGGATTCGAGCTCCGCCGTCACCTCTTTCTTTTCGCCGCTGGCGCCGGTGCCGTCGATCAGGATTTCAAAAGAAAGTTCAGGCGAGCGGATGTGGTTAAACCGCTGTACCCCTTCCGGGGTGCCTTCTTCCTGTTCGTCGTTATAGACAAACTGCTCGCTGCTGGCCCATTGCTCGGGGTTGAACATGGCGACAAAGGGCGCGCCGTTGGGAATGGGCACCGGAGCATATTTTTTGACCGGCATGATGGTGACCTTGCCGGGCAGAGGCACCAGGTTCATCAGCTTGTCGAGCCCGGAGCCTACCTCGTTGAGGACCTGATTGATCATTTATCGCTCATTTTTGCGTTTGATAATCTCCAGCGTCTCCAGCACCGACCGTTCCAGGGCCTTTATCCGGGCTTTGTCCTGGCCGTTTTGCCGGCTGGCCGGGGGGCGGTTGTTGTCAGAGGAGTCCTGCTGTCCGTCCCCGACTCTGGCCTTGATGACCAATTCCATGATTTCTACTGGCATGGTGGTATTATTTAACGATGGTAAAATACTGGTAGGCCAACTCCATGCTTTCCACCACGATCTGGCTTTCCTCGGCGTTGAAATCCGAGACCGACCATTTCTGGGGCCAGGCGTTGACGCAGCGGTAAGTAAGCAACGGTTCGTGCTGCTCGTTGAGCAGCGTGACCAGCACGGTGGCGGGCTGGATGTCCAGGTGTTCTATGGCGTCCTTCACCCACTGGATCAGGCCCGAATCCTTGAACAGCCCGCGCTTGAGCGACAGGTTGGGGTACGATCCCCGGGTCGGCAATTTAAAGGTGAACCGGTTTTCGCCCCCGCTCACCACGGATTCGGTTTCCAGTTCCTGGGACAAACCGCCGACCGACTGGAAAAAGGTATCCCGCTGTTGCAGGCCGGGAATGTCCTGAAACTCCACCCGGAAGTGAAATCCGACCGGTGGATAATGCGTAGCAGAAGCCATAAGCCATCGGGTTTGCGCTCGCTGAACGGCAATGCAAAAAGCGGATCATGGCGCACGCGCAGCGTGTGCCAAAAGCCCGCGCCATACATCCGGCGGTTACTCAAATTTCACGGTCAAGCCTTCGTGGGCAAGTTCCATAGACTCGATAGCCACTTCGTTGCCGTCGGACTTCAGGTCGGTGCCCTGCACCTTTACCGGCCAGGCATTTTTGATCTGCCAGGTCACCACCGGCTCGTGGTTTTCGTTGAGCAGGCTTATGGTCAGGTCGCGCCGTTCGATGGTATTGAGCCTTACGGTGTTCCACCACTCGAAGTATTGGTTGTCCTTCGGCATGGTGCCGCGCTTGAGGGTGATGTTGCCGAATTTCTGCATGCCCGGCATTTTGGTCTTGTGGTATTCCGGGCTGTGGCCCTCGCGGTATTCGATGACCTCGGTCTCGACGTCTAAGCCACTGACTTCCGTGAAACCAATACGGGTGCCGGCCCAATCGACCTGAAAGTGGAATTTTGGCATTGGATAATCAGCCATTGTTCTTGGATTTTATTTTTTTAAGATTTGTGATAAGCCCGTGAGCGCCTGCGCAGCCGCGCCGGGGCGCCCTGCAATACATTAAGCCTCCGGCATTTTGTGCATGAAGCGCAGGATGATGAATTCTGCCGGGCGGACGACGGCCATGCCGATCTCGACGATCATGCGGCCTTCCAGCACGTCCTGGGGAGTCATCGTCTGGCCCAGGCCTACGCGGACGAAGAAGGCCTTTTCGGGCTTGTCGCCCATCAGGGCCCCTTCCCGCCATTGGAGGGTGAGGAAATTTTCGATCATGGCGCGCACCTTCACCCAGGTATTGGCGTCGTTGGGCTCGAAAACGAAGCGGTAGGTCGCTTTCTTGACCGACTCTTCGACAAAGTTAAAGAACCGGCGGACGTTGACGTAGCGCCATTCGTTGCTGTTCCCGTCCAGGGTGCGGGCGCCCCAGACTACGGTGCCGCGGCCGGTGATGGCCCGGATGGCATTCACGGATTTGCCGGTGGTTGCATCAATGTTCATGCCGTTCTGGGCAGCGTCGGAAACCTTCAGGGCCGGCCCGGAAATCCCTATTACGCCAACATTGGCCGGGGCCTTCCACACGCCGCGCTCCGAATCTACCCGGGCGTATATGCCGGCCATGGCGGGGCTGGGCGGCAAGACCATGGGAAAGTCCTGAAGGGCGGCTAAACACTGGTTGTACAGCAAGGTATTGCTCCCTTTAAGGGCCGAAAGGGTTTCGGTCTTCTTCGAATTCTCTTTGGGTGTCCCGTCTATCTTTATGCTTTCGGAAATAACTTTAATGGCACTCTCCTTTCCCGAATAGTCAAAGTCAAGCGTCGTGCTGAGATAGGGATAGTAGGCCGCGCCGTACAAAAGGTAATCCACCGACAAGTTGCCGTTCCGGAATGCAGTCATATCATTATTTACAATAATGTTGGCACTGGAAGGGTCATTTTCAGTCTGTTTTACATCAATAATGGTAAAACGGTCTTTCAGGTCGCCGCACTGTTTGAGGGCAAGGTTATAAATGTTGAAGTAATCATCATTGCCCAGGTGTATCGCTTCCGGGAAGACGATCAGGGTAGGTTCGTCTTCCTTTTCCAGGGCCATCAACCCGTCTTTCAGCCCTTTTTTTGTCTCCGTTCCGATAATGGGCGTTTCTTCCCCATCCTGAACATCAGCGCTTTTGAAAAGGCCAACGGATATGATATAACAAGGCCCTCCGCCATTGGCGAAGTAGTGCTGCAGAGCATAATACATATTGAACTTGCTCGCGCTCCCTGCCGGGTCGGGCGGGGCATCGTCCGCTTTCCTGAACCGGGCAGCCACGATGGTTTTGGTGGGATCGACATTTTCGTCCTTATCCAGGAAATAGGTGACCTGAACCGCCAGGTCATCCTCCGCCTGGCCTTTGCCGAAATTTTCCACGTATTCGAGCAGGGAGGTGATGCGCGTGGGTTGCAGGGCAAGGCTTTTGCCGGCGGGGGTTTTTGCTTTTTGGGTAAACCCGATAAAAGCAGGAATAGCTGTTTCCACGCCCACTACCGAAGGCGGCAGCAGAGAAACCTCTTCGATTCTCACGCCGGGAACATTCTTGTAAACCATGTTTTTGTCTTTTTTGGTGAATAATGGATTTATGTTTACGCCCTGGCGAATAGGGCTTGAAAACGGCGGTGCTGGTTGAGGGGCAAATCATTAGTGTTATAAATCCGGATAAGCCCGAAAACATCAGCGGGCAGGGGGCTTTTGGAGAGGTACAGGATTTCCGGTTCTCCGGCAGGCTCCTCTTTCACCCGCCAGGCGTCCTCCGGCAAATCCAGCTCCACCGTCCGGGCGCCGTCCCTGACTTCAAAGGATTCGGAGGCAGGCGGGACGGCAGGGCCGATGGCGGTAGCTGTAACATTGGTGACCGTAGAAGCACTGGTGGCAAAGCGGAAAGGAGTCAGGCCGCGGGAACCGAACTCGGGAGGGCCGACATAGGTTTCCGCTGTGAGCTGAATGAGCTGGGGGCCGTCCGGCGGGCCGATCAGCGTGGGGTTCAGGTTGTCGAAATACAGCAGGCGGCTCCGGCCCGAATATTTTGGCGGGTTGGCGAACGGCTTGGTGTCGTTCAACAGGGAAGGCTGGTTCAGCTTCAGGTAGAAAGTAAAGAACTCGAGAGGCGCCGGGCTGCCCTTAATAAATTCCGTCCCGTCCTGGCGCACGGTTTTTTCGGCAAATACCAGTATCCCGTTGGTTATGGGTTTGGACAGCCAGCCCAGCCGCTGAAAGCGCTGCCGGGTTTCCGAAGATGGCGCCAGGGCGAACTCCGGCTGGTAGCCTCCCGGGTCCACCGGGGGCCTTTCCACGTATCGCTGGTGCAATACGGAGACAGAAAGCATTTCTTCAAATTTCCAATGCATGTCAATGGGCGTTTTCTGTGGCCTTTACTTCGCGCACCAGCGGCCCGCCGTCGCTGTCCGGGGCCTGCACCGGCAGCAGTCGCACCTGATACAATACCGAAGGGTGATACTTGCCGCCTAAGATGCCCCACAAATGGTTCATCTGTTCGAAAGACAGGGAATGAATATCCAGGATAAGCTTCTCGACATAATCCGAAGGGAAGGCCGTGGGGGCTAAAGAATTATCCAGGGTAAAAACATATTTCTCCTGGAAGAAGGCAATGACGCGCGAGATCATGCCTAAGGCCGTATCGTAATTCTCATCGGCGCAGCTAAACAAAACATATAAATTAAGGTATAAGGTCGGGTTGCGCTTTACCTTCGCTTCGCCCCGGCTGATATAGTGCGGATTGTTCTTTAAGGTTTTCTCCTCGCTGATATTTACCAGGGACAGGACCACTTTTTTCTGCAAATCTGCATTTGAGGCACCCGTGCCGCTCTCAAGGCGCGCAATATTGCCTATTTTGATAAAATCTTCCTGACTGGGCGTCGCAAGGTTGTCATAGCGCAGGTTGAGTTCTCCTGCCAAATACTTGAGGACGGATTGAATGATCATGTTGTTCCGGTTTCAATGAACTGGTTCATTCAGGTTACGGGAATCTTTCCGATTTGAACCTGGCGCAGCTCGACATTGGCAAAGCAATATAAACTCGGAAGTGCCAGTTGGATCCTCGACACCCCATTGACCGCCACTACCCTGCCCCGATATCCGGCCAAACTCCCGGACAGGACTTCCACTTCCTCGCCAACCCGAAAACCCTCATATTCGATCCGGACAGGCTCCGGCAACGCTCCCAGTTGCCGGACCATGGCAATTTCTTTCTCGGTCAGCGTAGCAATCTCTCTTCCGAAATGGACATACCAAAGAATATGGCTTACTTCAAACACATGGTTCTTTCGTTTCAGGTCCGTCTCTACAAAGACATAATTGGGAAATAAAACGACTTCCACCTGTTTTCTCCTGTCGCTCCAGGCACGAATCTGTTTCTGGGTGGGCACACAAACCTCGAAGCCCAGTTCGGAAAGCCGCTTGCCGACTTTCTTTTCCGTTTTGGGCCGGACGTAAAGGACGTACCACTTCGGCTTGTTGGCAGGGGGCGTTGAAAAAGGTTTCTTCTCCATCGCTTCTGATTGACAGTTAAGTATTTTCGCGGAAAGGACACGGCTCCGCCTCCGTGAGCCCCATTCCGAGGCTCCCTAAAAAAGGAAGGCAATGACAATTAATACATTGTCGATCAATACGCCCGTTCCGGACCGAGTATTCGCCGGTCCGAATTGAGAATCGTTTTCTATTTCCCTTTCTCTTCTTTCGAAGAGTGAGGAACCAGGCCTTTTGTATTACAACAGGTATGATTGCACCCGGAAAGGCATGATGAAGACCTCGCCGCAGCAATATCGAAAGCTACGAACTACAGCTTCGGCGGCAACTAGTGGCAAACTTCCTTTGACTTTTGAAAGGCAACAGCAGTGGGCTGCTTAAGGTGAGGATTGATGTCTTTGGGATTTCAATCATATCTTTGGATTTTAGGGTTAAATTCAGTTGTCCCAAATGTAAGGGTATCCTGACAATTTTCAAAAAAAATGAATGCGAAAAAACTAAAAACCCAAAATAAAAATTTATTCCCTAAAATGATGTCACAACATTATCTTATCACTTCGGGCCTGCCCGAGCTTATTTTCTTCTGTTGATATTGGCCGCCGATATCCGGCCCGGTTAAGATGGGGGGAATCATGTGCCTGTTGCAGGTTGTTCGTTGCGGGGTGTTCGTTTGTTAACCCGGCCTTTGGGCCAGCAACCGTCAACAAACAACAGGCAACCATCAACCGCCCCTCAGCTCTTCGAATGCACCACCAGCCCCACGATCTTCTCCTCCTGATACCACACCAGCACGTCGAACAGGCCCGGGAAGCTGAAGGCGTGTTCCACCTGGTTCTGAATCTGGGCGTTGGGGCTGTGCAGGCGCCGCCACTGGTCGTCTACGTTGAGCCAGAGGCTGCGGGCGCTCTCTTCCGGGTACTGCAGCAGCTCCAGCCAGTACTCCCGGGCGATGCCCGACTTGACGCCGGCCTCGATGCCCGGGGCGCCTCTTTCTTTGACGACCTCTTTAGGGCCGGTTAGCGCGAATAAGGGATCGGTTACTTGTTTCATAATTTTTTGTTTGTGGTGGCCAGAATACCATATTGTCGACGGCCAGTTCCCGGCCGCCGACCTTAAAGCTGTAGATTTCCCCTTCAAAACACCAGGAACCGGGCCCGGCGCCGTCGCTGCTCACTGAAGCCGATACGCCTCCGATCGTAGATCCGTCGATAGCTGCTGCATCGTTGAAAGGGCCGGGGCCCGCATCGCCGTTTATTTCCAGATAGGCCGGCCCGGCGGCGGCGGCGTCAAAGGCGATGTACCGCACCGGCGTGTACAGTTTCGGCTGCAGCCATACGTTATTCAGGCACAGCAATTGGCCGTGGCCGACGGAGAGGTTGCGGCGCACCGTTGCGGCCCCTCCCTCCGGCCCCAGGGCTTCGATAGCAAACCGGACGCCGCCGGAAGCGATGTGGCTGACCGGCGCATATTCGATCTGCGCATCCAGGTTTTCAAATCGGGCCATTTCTTCGCAGGGCACGCTGATGGGAAACAGGTTTACCGCCTGCCGGTTGTTGCTCTCGTCGGACTCCGGGACCTCGTTGCGGGGGTCGACCACGATTGCCGCCCCGGCGATCCGGCGCCCGCAATCGTTCTCTTCGCCGAGCAGGTGCCGGAGGCTGAGGTTCCGGATGTCCAGCTTCTCGCCGGCGGCCAGCCCGCCGGACCGCACGGCGCAGACAATCTCCGGGCCGGAAGCGCCGGCTTCTGTCAGGACGATATGGATGTCGAAGGCGGCAGCGGATAAGTTCCCTTTGTTTTCCAGGACAAAACTGGCCGACTGCTCGCTATTGTTCCAGTTTACGTCCACTTTGCCGGTGGCAAGGTCGGGCTTGCAGCTGCCGGCCAGCAGGGCCAGGGCGGCGGCGACAACCATTGATAGGGGCTTCCTGTTCATGGCTTATGGTTGTGGTTTTTAAATGGGGCTGAGGTGAGTTTCCGGAGAAGGGGGGTGTCCGTTGGGCTGTTCGGTGAAAGGAAACACCGGAGTGTGCAAAGCTCCCGGCTTCACATGCTAATTTTAGGAAATGTAAGGGAAGTCCGGAAAAAAGTAAATGATAATTGTCATCCACTAATGAAAAGCCGCCTCGATCTTTTCTGCCAACACCCGGGCGTGGGCGCCCATCACCTCGTGCGACAGGCCGGCCGTGTGGGGGGTGAGGATCACGTTTTCCGACTGCCGCAGATACTGGAAGGGTTCCGGCAGGCTTTCGACATCCAGTTTATAGAAAGACTGCTCCTCGTACTCGATCACGTCGAGGGCGGCGCCCAGCACTTTGCCGGATTGGAGGGCTTCCGCCAGGGCGGCGGTCTCCAGTACCAGGCCCCGGGAGGTGTTGACCAGGAAAACAGGCTTCCGGAAACTGTTCAGAAAGGAGCGGTCGACAAAGTAGTGGTTGTAGTCTTCATAAGGGATGTGCAGGGTGACGACGTCCGCCTCCCGGAAAACGGTTTCCAGGCTCACCTCTTCGGCCAGCGCGCCGCCGTAGTTGGTTTTGAACTTGTCATAGGCAATCACCCGGCAGCCGAAACTGCTGAGGCGCTGAGCCACTGCGCTGCCGATGTTGCCGTAGCCGATAATGCCTACGGTGCGGTGGCGCAACTCGTACCCTTTATTGCCATCGCGGATCCACTGCCCCCGCCTGACCTGCAGGTTGGCCCGCTGCAGGTGGTTGAGCAGTCCCAGGATGAAGCCCATAGTGTGCTCGGCCACTGTATCGCGGCTGCCTTCCGGCGAATTGAGCACGAGGATGCCCCTGCCTTTGGCATATTGCACGTCGATGTGCTCCAGCCCGATACCCATCCGGGCGATGAACCTGAGCTCGGCGCAGCGGCCGAGGAAGTCCTCGTCGAGGGTGAACCGGCTGCGGATGACCAACCCGAAGTACCGGCCCAGCAGGGGCCGCAGCTCATCCAGTGGGGTGCGGTGATGGTCGTCTATTTCGTAGCCGAGCTGCACCAGATGCTCCAACAGATAGGGATGGGCGGGGTCGATGAGGATGATCTTGGGTGGGTTGGGCATGGAGGTTGAGGTTGAGGTTGAGGTTAAGGTTGAGGTTGAGGTTAAGGTTGAGGTTGAGGTTGCCGGACCTGTAGCGAACAGCACAGGGAGGTTAAAGAACCCCGGACTTGTCCAACATCAGGCCGGTAGCCTCATGAGGCCCGGAAACCTGGACTATTCCGATGAGGGCCAAAAATAAAACATTTTTTCGAAGAGATCATCATCACAGGTTTCTATCCGGCCGATAAGCGGCTGTATGTTGTTTGTTGCCGGTTTGGGCCTGGGGCCACCGGAACAATTGGGTTCCCTAACTATACTGGCGAACGCGTGGTTTTGTCAGGAACAAAACCAGCGATGCCAGTATATACTGACCCGGCGGGTTTTGTAGTCGACAAAACCTGCCGTGCGTCAGTATAACAACTAACAACCGACAACAGCAACTTGCCGATACCTTGCCGGGAGCTTCTCCCCGTAAGCATCAGGCGAGCAGCGCTATCCCTGCGGGCGTCCTTATCCAGGCAACCAGCGCCGCCTCGGGGGCGTATCGAACCACTATATCCAGGCCCAGCATCTGCATCCCGGCATTTACCCTTTCCGCTTCCGGGTGGCGGGCTTCCAGGGCCAGGAGCGTTCCCCCGGAAGGCAGGCTGCCGGCCGGATGCGGCGTATCGCCCCAATCGATGAAGAAAGGGATGATGCCGTCCGCCGGGTTGGCCTGCGGGCTGGTCAGGCGCCAGCGCAGCCCGCTGCCGTCCGGCAG
>JAGFJD010000390.1 GCA_024102975.1 Phaeodactylibacter sp.
CCTTCTCCCTCGTTTTGCTCTTTGAACAAACGAGCCTGAGCCTGCTGGCCGTCCCTGAAGTAGTTGTTCACGATCTCCAGGGCTTTGGAGTGGAGGGCGTTGAGGTTGGCTTCTTTTGGTTCTCCGCTGACGTGTACGGGGGCGATGTCCAGGTAATCGCTGGTTTCCTTGTAAACCGGGGCCATGTAGTCAGGCATGGCCAGCACCAGAGGTGCGCGTTCTTCTCCGATAATGGCATTGACGCCCTGGTCGACCTGATAAAAAAAGCGCTTCAACTGCTTCAACTGGTGTTCGCTGCCTAATTCGCCTTCATTGCCCTTGAATATGGGCGTTTCGAAAGCCGACTGGCCGCTTTGTCTTTGCACGTTGCCCTCCTGGCTGCTTTCTGCCAGGGCTTCCGCCATGCTGCCGGGAAGCATTTCATCCGCTCCTACCGGTTGCAAAGCATACGGGCCGCCTTCGTACAGGCGGGGGCCCGCTTCCGGCATGGCCAGGACGTAAAAGACACTTTCGCCATTTACTGCCGGGATGAGCGGGCGGAGGTAAAAGCGTTCCGCGACGGTGTAGTAGGGGCCTGCTTCATAAGGGATTTTCAACATCTTGAAAAAGCCGTCAGCGATGAAAATGCCCAGGGCATATTGCATATCCTTCCAGTATAATGGCTCGTTCAGCAGTTCGTAGGCGTTGAACAAAAAACGGTGCGCCGCCTTTTCCTCCAGGCCCTGTTTGGCCAGTTCTTCCCTGGCGTCGGACAGCATTCGCTTGAAAAATGATTTGCTCTCCATGCCCCTCTTGGTTTGGTGGGCCGGCACGTATATGGAAACGCAGTATGTTGATCTTACTTTGGATAATTCTTTAAAAGTCTTATTGTTCAGCATATTTTATTGTTTTCTTTAATGCGTCTTCGGTTCTAAAACATGGTATTGCTTTTTCATGTTCAAAAGCAGAACCAATGAATCCACGACCATCCATGCAGCCAGGCCAACTGATTAACACCATTGCTTCCCCATTCCGCCAGTTCATCCGGCAGGAATCATCCAGCGGTATATTGCTGATCATCTGCACGGTTGTCGCCCTGCTTTGGGCCAACTCTCCCTTGTCCGGATACTACTTTGGTTTGTGGGATACGCCGGTGTCCATCACCATCGGAGAGGCCGCCTTTTCCAAGCCCTTGTTGTTGTGGGTGAACGATGGCCTGATGGCCATTTTCTTTTTTACGATTGGCCTGGAGATCAAGCGGGAAGTCATCGACGGGGAGCTGTCCAGCCTGCGAAAAGCCGCCCTGCCTATGGTGGCGGCAGTGGGCGGGATGGCTGTTCCCGCCGCCTTGTTCTTTTTCCTGCACCAGGGCAACCCCGGCATGCAGGGCTGGGGGATACCCATGGCGACAGATATAGCCTTTTCGTTGGGTATTCTGTCGCTGCTGGGCAGCCGCGTGCCGATCAGCCTGAAGGTATTCCTGACGGCCTTTGCCATCGTAGACGACATCGGGGCCGTGCTGGTCATTGCCCTTTTTTACTCCCACGAAGTCCACTGGAATTCCCTGGCAATATCGGGCAGCCTGCTGGCTTTCCTTTTTGCCTGCAATTATGTCTTCAGCATGAAACGCAACTGGATATACATTATCGGGGGTATCGGGGTATGGTATTATATGCTCAAGTCCGGCATACACCCAACCATAGCCGGCGTCCTGGTGGCGTTCACCGTGCCGGCAACCAACGACATACGGCTCAAAAACTTCACCAAAAGCATCCAGGATTTCCTTGATGAATTCCGGGCGGAGAAGGCAGCGGAAGGAGGGCCTTTTTTGCCCCGGCAGGAACTGCAGACCATCAAAAACCTGAAGAGCAGCGTACGCGCCGTGCAACCGCCCCTGCAGCGCATGGAGTACCTGTTCAACGATTTTGTGGCTTTCTTCGTCATGCCCCTGTTTGCCCTGGCCAATGCCGGGGTGATGCTTCAGGGCGGGCTGGAAGTGGCCTCGCAGCCTTTGTTCCTGAATATTGCCATCGCCCTCTTTGCCGGGAAGTTGATCGGCATCCTGGGCTTCTCCTGGCTCGGCGTCCGCCTGGGCATTGCCGGCCTGCCCGCCGGCACCGACTGGGCGCAGATGGCCGGCGTGGCCCTGCTGGGCGGCATCGGCTTTACCATGTCCTTATTCATTGCCAACCTCGCGCTGGAAGACAGCACTCTGCTGGCGCAGGCTAAGCTGGGGATACTGGCCGGGTCTTTCCTGGCGGGGGTGGCGGGGTATTTGGTGTTGTTGAGGTCTTTGAGGGAAGGGCAAATTAAAGAACAGGGGGAATTGGCGGTATAGAAAGTATGGAATTGCGAGTGAAGAATTGGATAAGGAAGTTAAGCAAATTCGTTCTTCGGTTTTCTTGTTGGTTAAGCCCAATCTTCCTATTTTTAGAGGGTTGCCCAAAACAGTTCTGTAATAGGCAAGCCTTTCTTCTCCAACCCTTCTTTTACCGCATCATGAAACTTGTCCCTCGCAGGCATTTTTTGGTTTTTTAACTGATCGTAAGTTAGCCTTTCTCCGTGTCTTTTTCAAGGAAAATAAACATACGGGTTATGCGCCCGGTCCGGACGTTCAGCAGTATGGAAGTTCCGGCAAATCCTGCCGGATATAGTTGTTTGTCAGACAGATTTCAGAGAGTTTATAGAATTGTTAAACGCAAAAGAGGTTAAGTACCTGGTTGTTGGCGGTTATGCAGTAGCCTACCACGGCTATCCTCGATATACCAAGGATATTGATTTCTGGATATGGCTGAACCGGGAAAATGCTGAAAAAGTGAAATGCCAGTTATTTTTTTAAGAGTTTTTATTTCTGTCCATCATAAAGGTTTACAAAAGCCCTTCCTATTCTACGTACAGCACTAAACCTTTAAGATACCCCCCCTCCGAATGAAAAATACTCACCGGATGGTCAGCCGGCTGCGAGAGCTGATGCATGACCCGCGCCCGCCGGCCGCTTTCGAGGGCTGCCGCTACAATGGTGTTGTAAAATAATTGCTGGTCCACGACCTGGGAACAGGAGAACGTAAAAAGTATGCCTCCCGGCCGAATTTTCGTCATGGCCAGCGCATTGAGGCGTTTATACCCCTGCACGGCCTGATGGCGCTTCTTCAGGCTCTTGGCAAAGGCCGGAGGGTCGACGACCATCAGGCCGTAATCTTCATCAGCTGAACGAAGGAAATCCATGACGTCGAGCGCATGGGCACGGTGGCGCTCTGCGGGCAGGCCGTTGAGCGCTACATTGGCCTCGGTGAGTTCTATGGCCTTTTTGGAGACGTCGACCGAATCCACAAAGCGTGCGCCGGCCCGAAGCGCGTAAACGGAAAAGCCTCCGGAATAACAGAAGGCGTTCAGCACTTTTTGGTCCCGGGCATACTCGCCTGCCAGCCGCCGGTTTTCCCGCTGGTCGATGAAGAATCCCGTTTTCTGCCCCGCTTCCCAGTCAACCTGAAAGGAGTGCCCGTACTCCAATACCGGGCCGGGCATGCTTTCCCCAAACACGTAACCGTTCTCTGCCCCCATTGCATATTGGTTGGGAAGCGACTCTGCGCTCTTGTCGTAAATGGCCTCCAGTTGCCCGCCGTAGTTGTGCCTCAACGCCTGCACTACCTTGTCCATCTCCCGGTGCATGCCGATGGAATGGCACTGGACGACAGCGGTTTTGTTGTAAATATCGATGATCAGCCCGGGCAGGCCGTCTCCTTCAGCATGGGCGAGCCGGTAACAGTTGGTCTGCGGGTTGCCGGCCAGGCCGAGGCGGCGACGGTATCCCAGGGCATTGCCGATTTTTGCATTCCAGAAATCCTGATCGGGTTCTGCCTGCTGAAACGAAAATAAACGGACGGTAATGCTGCCGTCCTGATAATGGCCGGTGGCCAGGTAAGAACCGTCGGCCTTGTAAACCTCCACGACGTCTCCGTCTTGCACATCGCCCTCCATCGCCTTGATGGCCCCGGAAAAGACCCAGGGGTGGAAACGCTCGACGGAAGCCGACCGTTTTGCTTTGAGTATTACCTTCTTCTTCATCCCCGCAAGATACACCATTGCCGGATAAAACAAAGAAGTGGCGCCTCACGGTTGCAAAGCACCACTTCTTTGTTTTATCCGGTCCGCCTGGGCTAACCTGGCGACGGTACTCGGTTAGTTCCTCGCCAGGATCGCCGTTTTTACGATCACGGTTTCCTCCGTCTGTACGTTGATGAAGTAGGAGCCGCTGGCGAGCCCTGCTTCCAGGAGGCCCAGGCGGTACGTGGGCTGGTCGAGCACCAGGGTGCGGGTCAGCACCGGCTTGCCGTAAACGTTGTAAACGGTAAGCGTCGCCTGTTCTCCTTTGTAGTGTTCAAACTCCAGGAACAATTCGTTGTGCGTGGGGTTCGGATAGGCCCGTAGGGCCAGCTCCTTTTGCTCCGCCGGGATGCCTGCCGGTTCAACCGGGATCGTGCCGCCTCCCGGGACTTCGGCGATCGTGCCGCCCCCTTCGTAAACAACCGTACACTCCACAAAATTGTCGCAGTCGTCATAGACGCGGTAGAAGTGGGTGACCGTAAAGTCGCCGCAGAAGTCGCCCTCGATCACCGGCGGTTTGGTCAGGTAAGCGAATGGCGTGGAACAGTTGTCCGTATATCTGGCAGCGATCGCGTCCGGGTCGGGGTCCGGCACTTCATCCTGGCAGGACAGCCCGGTCAGCCCCTCGGGGCAACCCCCGTCGGCAGTGGGCGCCGGGGGCGTGAGGTCCTGGCCGGTAAAGGTAAGTACGCAGACCGTCCGGTCCCCGACACAGGGGTCTTCGACCGAGTAGGCGTACTTGTAGGTAAACTGGCAGAAGTTGTTATCTATCGTCTGCCCGATGAAGACGACCTGGGTGCCGGGGGAATTGTAGTATTCAAATATTTCCTGCGCCTCCTGTGGCGTAGGAACATCCGCCCAGCACTGCATGTTGGTGACGTCCGGCGGGCAGGTGATGAGGTCCGGGTTGACTTCTTCGATGTAATACGGAACCGAACACCGGGTGGTGTTGCCGCAAAGGTCCGTCAGCTCGTAGATGTTCAATACGGTTACATCTTCGCAGGGGCCCGAGTCATCGAGGATCTTACGCGGAAGCACCGTTATCCTGAAATCGCTGCATTCATCGGAGAAGAACTCCCGGATGTAGCTGGTGTCCGGCCGCGGAACCTGCCCGTAGGTTTGTACGTTGAAGCCTTCCGGACATGCGCCCTGGGGTGGGGTCGTGTCCTCGCCGCGGTAAGTAATGGAACAGTTCTTTTCGTTGCCGCAGTTGTCTGTCACTAAATAAAAGTAGATGAGTTCAAACTTGCAGTCATCGAATTCTAAAGTGGTGTCAACCGGTTCTACGTCAACGGTGCCGCCGTCCGCTCCGGTGAAGAAGCTGGCCAGGTAGGCCGCTTCGAAATCGGGCAGGCCATCTTCGCAGTCCAGGCCCTGTTCTCCGGACGGGCAGTTTCCGCTGATGCTTCCGCCGCCGCCACCGCCGCCGGAATGCGTCACGGTACAGTACGTCAAATTCCCGCAGGCATCGCCGATGACATAAGAGTGGCGGACTTCAAAGCCCTGGCAACCGCTGCCGGTAGTCTCCGTAACCGTGCCGGTATACTTCACCTGCACGTCGCTGCAGGCATCGGCGTAGGCAGCCCGCACCGCAGCGGTGTTGGGGCCGGGTGCCTGGCTGGGCGATGTCAGGCCCGTAAGGCCTTCCGGGCAGTCGCCGGCGGGCGGCTCGGTATCGACGATCATAAAGGTGGCCGTCGTGTTCGAGGTATTGCCACACTGGTCGGTAGCTGTGAAGGTGACGGTAGCGCTTCCGGTGGCGCCGCATCCGTCGCTCAGGCCGCTGAAGTTGTGCGACCAGGAAACGGGCCCGCAGTTGTCGGAAGCTTTGGCACCTCCGCGGATTGACAGCCAGTAGTTGAGGGAAGCCGTGTTGCCGTTCCCGTCACACTGGACTTTTACGCTTTTTGCCGGCCAGATCTTCGGCCCGATGCCGTCGTTCGGCACAGTAAACGTCGCCGTGCAGGACGCCATCTGGTTGCATTGGTTTACCAGCATCAGGTTGATGGAGACAGAACCGCCGCAGGCAGGAGGCGCGGAAATATTAGCCAGGGTCGTAACTGGTACGCCGTTCACAAAGTAGAAAGGCGTCCCTCCGCAGCTTCCATTGGCCCCGAATTGCGCCTTCCAGTTGGCAAAAGCGGCATTGACATCCGACTGGGGCTGGCAACCGCTTAGAGTCAGGTCCGACGGGCAGCTTACCGACAAGGGTTGTGAACCGCCTACTGTAAAGGTGGCGGAGCAATAATCGGATTGCCCGCACTTGTCCCAGGCGTAGAACTTGACCGTCACGCTGCCGCCGCAGGCGCTCGGTGCTGCATAATTCTGCAGGCTGCTGCGCTGGGTGCCACAGCCGCCCATGGTGGAGAACTGGCTGATCCAGTTCATGAATGCCGCATTGACCTGATTCTGCGTCAGGCAGCCGGGCAGGCTTTCATTCGCCGGGCACACGACGCTGAGCGGCGCCGGCGCCTTGACGGTAAAGGTGGCCGAACAAGTGGCCGACTCCCCGCATTGATCCCAGGCGATGTACTTGACCGTTACGCTGCCGCCGCATTTGCTTGGCGCCGTGAAATTCTGCAGGTTGCTGCTCTGCGGGCTGCAGCCCCCTGAAGTAGAGAACTGGCTGATCCAGCTGGCAAAAGCGGCATTGATCTGGTCCTGAGAGTAACAGGCGTCCAATTTGTAATTCTGCGGGCAACTGACGGTAAGCGGGCCGTCGTCCGGCGTCACGGTGAAGGTGGCCGAACAGATGTCCCAGTTCCCGCACTTGTCCCAGGCGTAGAAGTCAACCGTTGTGCTTCCGCCGCAACTGCCGGGCGCGGAGTAATTCTGCAGGTTGCTTCGTTGCGGAGAACAACCTCCGGTTACGGAGAATTGCCCGATCCAGTTTGCAAAAGCAGCATCAATCTGGCTTTGCGCAGAACAACCATCGACCTGCCGGTCCTGCGGGCAACTGACCGCCAGCGGTGCCGGCCCGGCAACGCTAAAGACGGCAGAGCATTGGGCCGATTGCCCACACCGGTCCCAGGCGTAGTATTTCACGGTTACGCTACCCCCGCAGTAGGAGGGCGCGGAATAACTCTGCAGGCCGCTGTTTTGCGCAAAACAGCCGCCGGTGGTGGAGAACTGGCTGATCCAGCTGGCAAAAGCGGCATCTACTTCTGCCTGGGTCAAACAACTGCCGAGCTGCCTGTCGGCCGGGCAACTGACTTCCAGTACATCCGGCCCGCCTACCGTGAAGGTGGCCGAACAGCTGACGTCCCGCCCGCAAATATCCTTGGCTTTGTAGATGACCCGTACGCTGCCTCCACAGAAGCTGGGCGCAGTGTATTGAGACAGGTCTGTACTCTGCGGGTCGCACCCGCCGGTTGTTTCAAACTGGCTAAGCCAGTTGGCAAAGGCGATATCTACCTCATCCTGGCTGGTACAGCCGTCCAGGTTTTTATCCAACGGGCAGCTTACCGCCAGGCCGGAAGAAACCGTAAAGGTGGCAGAGCATTCATCTATCTCTCCACAGTCATCCGTCGCGTTAAAAAATACTGTCACGCTGCCGCCACAATAGTCCGGAGCAGTATACTGGCTCAGGTCTGAGCCCTGAGGATTGCATCCTCCTGTTGCAGAGAACTGGCCAATCCAGACAGCAAATGCAGCGTCAACCTCTGCCTGAGTCAGGCACTCATTAATCTGCTGGTTAGCAGGACAATTCGCCATCAACGGGGCAGGCGCTTGTACAGTGAAAGTAGCATTGCAGGAAGCCATATCCTGGCACCCATCCGGCCCGGAAGTAGCAGTGTAGGTGAAAGTGAGCTGGCCGCCGCACGTGAGGTCGCTTAATCCGGGCACATCGCCCAGGTTGTCAGTCACGTCGCAGCCTCCGTCAAAGGAGAACCCTGCCACCCATGCGTTGTAAGCGGCCAGTATTTCAGCATCGGTAGAACAAGCCGGCAACATGGGGTCTTGCGGGCATTCAACTGTTAAGTCTTCTGCCGCTGCCACGCTAAAGGTGGCATTGCAGGAAGCCATGTCCTGGCAGCCGTCCGGCCCGGAAGTAGCTATATAAGAAAAACTGAGCTGGCCGCCGCAGGTCAAGTCTCCCAGGGCGGGGATGCTGGCGCTGTTGTCCGTCACGTCGCAGCCTCCGTCGAAGGAGAAGCCGGCTACCCAGGCGTGGTAGGCAGCCAGTATGTCGGCGGCGTTGGAGCAGGGCTGGAGCAAGGGGTGAGCTGGGCACTGGACGGCCAGGCCTTCTGCCGCGGCCCCGGTGAAGGTGGCATTGCAGGAAGCCATGTCCTGGCACCCGTCGGGCCCGGAGGTGGCAGTATAGGTGAAGCTGAGCTGGCCTCCGCAGGTCAAGTCTCCCAGGGCGGGGATGCTGGCGCTGT
>JAGFJD010000398.1 GCA_024102975.1 Phaeodactylibacter sp.
GATAGAAGCCTTCTGTGTTTATCTGCTGTAATAAAAGCAACTATATCATGCTTATACTGGCCTTTAGGAGATTGTGTTTCAAATTTGCGGCAAATTTTTTCGCCGCCTGAAAAATAGCCGGGGGGCAATGGGGGTGGCCCGATACGGCGAGCAGGGAATCCGGAATGCGCCCCCTTGAAAATAATGAAGAAAAAATAACATAAATTTTTTCTCATTTCAATAGCAGTCTCTTATTTTTATGACTGGGAATTGAGACTTTTTTTAATTCCTCCGTCTAATTAAAACAATAAAATAACGTTCGCCCCGTGAATGATCATGCTGCCCGGCAACAAGTATTTTGTTTCGGCTGCGAATCTAAAACCTTTTCAGGAAAACCATCCTAACCCCTTCTCACAAATATTGCACAGTTTCCACATCCGTATGCACAACTATTTAAGGTAACCTGAGTGCAAATGCCATTCGTTTCAGCAAGGATTAGAAATTGCTTTTTAATCCCTGTCGGGGTGTTTATTTCATATTCCCCAATCCGCGATCCCTCCCAACCCGAGACTACATTTATTAGTGGCTACCGACTGAGATGCCAAGCGCAGGCTGCAGGTTTTTCCATGCTTTGCCTACCGGGCCTGCAGGGCAAAAGGAATACGGCTGACAACGACAAAATGGACACACTATGAATTCTACCGAACTCTATGAGCATGACTACCGCGAAGGCGGCCCTCCGTTGTCCTTCCTGGCTGGCCTGCCGGGGAGGCCGGATTCGCAGACGGCGGGATACACGCCCCTGTTCCCCAAACAATTGAAATCCGTACTGCCCCTTCTGGCCAGGATACCGGCAGGCCTCCTGGCGCTCGGCCCGGCAAAAGAGATACTCTGGGCAAATTCGTCCTTTCTGGGTTTGCTGGGCGGGGAAAAAGATACCACCGAGGGCCTCCGCCTGCGGGAAATCCTTTCCCCAAAAGGCCAGGCCCGGGCCAGGGAATGGCTGCAGGCTGTGGGCAGCCTTGAAGAAGAAGGCGAGATCGAGGTGTGGCTCCGGTGCCCCGACGAGGGGAAAAAACGGGTGCGCTTTTGCAGAATGCCCTCCTTCCCCGGCTTAAAAAGCGAACATGTCATTTTACTAAGCGCAGAAGACATTTCCGAATCTCATGAGGAAAAAAGCAAACTGAAACGCGCTTTGGAAGAAGCCCGGGAGCAACAGGAGGCGCAGCAGCGCTTCCTGGCTTCCATGAGCCACGAGATTCGAAACAGCGCCAATGTTATCGCCGGCTTTATCCGGTCTTCGGAGGAAGGCCGCTTTTCCCATCAGGAACTAAAACATATACAATATACGACCGGACATTTACTCCATCTTACTGAGAACCTGCTCTACTACTCCAAGATCAGGGAAGATAAATTCAGCCTGGCCCCTGCTTTCTTCAACCTGCCGGAACTGCTTTCCGCCCTGACGCAGGTGCCGGCGGTTTTCCTGCAGAACAGCCCGGTAAGTTTTGAGTTCTGCCAGGCCTCCCGGCTTCCTGCCCATTGTATCGGTGACAAAGCCGCCATTTACCAGATCCTGCTGAACCTGCTGGGCAACGCCCTGAAATTCACCCGGCAGGGGCGCGTCATCCTCCGGGTGGACACTGCCGGAAGAGATGCCCGGGGCAGAGTCCTCCTTCGGTTCCAGGTCGAGGATACCGGGCCGGGGATTCCGGAAGATCAACTGGACGCCATCTTCGGCCGTTTCCGGCAGGGAGAGGGGCGGGAAATAAAGGCTGCCGGCGGTTACGGCCTGGGGTTATCCATCAGCCGTCAACTGGCGGAACTGATGGGCGGGCAGATCACGGTAAGCAGCCAGGCCGGGCAGGGCAGCACTTTTGAGGCCATCCTCCCGCTGGAAGAAGCGCCGGCAGCGTTGCCTTTGCCTTTGGCAAACCTCCTCCCCCAGCCTGCGCTTCCGGTGTGTTCCTCCCCGGCGAGGGTGCTCGTGCTGGAAGATGATCCCCTGAGCCGTTCTTTTCTCGAAAGCTTCCTGCAGGAGGAAGGGATGCCCTTTCACTCCTGCGCCGACGGGAGGGAAGCCCTGAAGGCACTGGAAACCTGCCGTTTCGACCTGGCCCTCCTCGACCTGCACACCCCTCGGCTCAGCGGTGTTGACGTTGCGCTTCATCTGCGGAACAGCCCCGAAAACCCCAACTGCCACATTCCTCTCATTGCCCTGTCCGGCAGGCTCTTTTCCACAGAAGAACCGGCCCTGGCCCGGGCCGGCATCCGTCATTTCCTGCACAAACCCTACTGCCCCGAACAGTTGCGGCACCTGCTCCGGCACCAAATGGCGACGAAGCCGGCAGAAGCCCCGGCGGAAGAATTCCGCTTTTCCGCTGGCTTCGACCAGCTTGAACTCCAAACTTTATACGGCAATAATTACCGGCAACTGCTGAGCATGTTCGAGGCTTTTTTGCGGAACACGCCAAAGGCCCTCGACAATATGGCAGAAATGCTGGAACAGGAAGAATGGACGGAACTGGCAGGCAAAGCCCATAAAACCAAGCCCTCTTTCTCGCTGGTGGGGTGGCGCCCAGTCTCCCACCTGGCCAGAGAGGTGGAAGAGGTATGCTCCAACGGCAATGACAAGAGCGCCATCCGGCGGCAATTCCAAAGGTTTAAAAATGCCGCCAACGAGGCCCTGGCTGCCGTAGACAGGGAAAACCAGCGGTTGTTGTCCTTTTTTTCTCAACATACCCCCCCCGACACATGCGTATCCTGATCGTCGATGATGATGAATGTGCAAGGCTCCATCTCCGGTTCGCCTGCGAGCAGCTCGGAACAGTAGAAATCGCCGGCGAGTTCGAGGACGCTTTCAGCGCGCATGCATTCCTGAAGGACAATCCGGCCGATTTGATCCTGCTCGATATCGAAATGCCCCGGTTCAGCGGCATGGACCTGGTGAGAAGTGCCCGGGAATTGCCCGCCATCATCTTTATTACCAGTAAAGAAGAATATGCCGCTGCGGCCTTCAATTATATTGACCATGTTGTCGATTACATCGTCAAGCCGGTGAGCCTCCCGCGGCTTCAAAAGGCACTGGAACGCTTCGCACAACCCCGGGACAATAAAGGCGCGCCAATTCCGGAAGCCAGCATCCCTTTCATCTTCGTAAAGGCGGATAAGCGCTATGTGCGGATCGACCTCGACGACCTCCTGTATGTCGAGTCGCTGGGCGATTATTCCGTTTTTAAAACGGCCCGGGGCAAACACGTGGCAAATACCCCCCTGAAAGAGATTCACAAGCAACTCAGAGGCGCACAGTTCATCAAGGTACACCGGTCGTATATTGTCAATATGACAAAGATCGTAGACATTGAGAGCAACAGCCTGGTCATCGGCGGCAAGGTCATCCCCATCAGCCGCTCGCACCGCAATGAGTTGATGAGAAGGCTGCCGCTTTTGTAAGGGCAGTGGTTTATCCGCAGGAACGCATAACTGCCGGTTGTTGGTTGATCGTTGTTGGTTCGGCAACCCACGCGCTCCGGACAACAAACAACTCCCCGGCCGCCGGCATTTTCTTACTCACCTGTCTCCAGCTCCTACGAAGCCGCCATGCCGGCCTCTGCCCGCCGGGCTTTCTCCCAATCCACACCCTGTGCGCCGAGAAAAAACCGAAGAAAGCCGGCATAGGCGCTATAATTCATGAGGCAAAAATAAAGCGGCACAAAAAAACCGGGCACGGGTACGGAACGCCCCCTGAACAGATATCCTATCACCGCCAGCCCGTAAAAGAGGAACTGTGCAAAAAGCACATACTGGAAAAAAAGAAGGCCCTCCCAGGCCAGGGCCAGGTTGGCGGCGAAGAACAAGGGCAGAGCCAGCGGCGCTAAAGTCCAGCGAAGGACCCGGTGAGAAACGTACTGAAAACTCAGTATGCCAAAGCGGAAAGGGTTGAGCAACGCCCCCAGCCGGAGGATCGCCTGGGCGCCGCCGGCGCAAATCCGGACCTTGCGCTTCAGTTCTTCCTTGAGGTTCGCGGAAGCATACTCCTCCGCCCGGGCGCCGGGCGCGTAAGCCACCCGGTACCCGGCCCTGGCGATCAGCAGGGCCTGCATGAAGTCGTCCAGAAGGGTGTCTTCGGGAACATCCTGAAACAAGGCTGTTCGTATAGCATACAGCTCTCCGGCTGCCCCGACCACGGAATGCAGCTCGGCGTCCTGCCGTTTCAGCCAGGACTCGTACTTCCAGTACAGCCCTTCCCCGGCGGTGCTGGCCGCTCCGGAGGCCTGCCCCCGGATGTGCTTCTCGCCGGCTACCGCCCCGACCCGCGCATCCCGGAAATGCGCCGCCAGTTCCCGGATAGCTGCCGGGTTCAGGAATGTATTGGCGTCGGTAAATACCGTAATTGGCGTATCGGCCAGCGGCATGGCTCTTCTGAGCGCGGCTACCTTCCCCTGCCGTTCGGGCCGGTGCAGCAACCGGATATCCGCGTGGCGCCGGATCAGGGCCGGCCCGCCGTCGTCAGACCCATCGGTGACGAAGAGCAGCTTCAGCTTCCCCGGCGGGTAATCCAGCTCGCGGCAGTTCCGGATCTTAGCCTCCAGCACCGCTTCTTCATTGTAGGCGGCCACCAGCAGGGTGACGGCCGGCCATTCCTCCGCATCATCCCGGAGAGCGGGCGCTTTCCGTTTTCCGCGTATCCACCCCCTCCCCTTCAGCCAAAGGGCAACGACCAGGCCATACCCAAGATAGGTATAGAAAAGCACAAAAAAGGAGGCCCAGAACAGGACCTTGGCAGCAATTATCATGTCAGATCAGGTTTTAAAAATCTACCTCTTCGCCTTTTTCGCCCGGCGGCAGCCGCCGCAGGACGGTGGCCGGCACGCCCCCGACCAGGGTGTAAGCCGGCACGTCCCGGGTGACGACCGCCCCGGAGGCCACGACGGCACCCCGGCCGATGGTCACGCCTTTCAGTATTATGCTTCTGGTGCAGATCCATACATCGTCCTGGATGATGACCGGTGCCGATTTGCCCTGCTCCCGCCGGTCTGTTATATCGTGAAAATCGCCGTCCATGATGTGCGAAAAGGGCGCCAGGCGGCAGTTGTTGCCGATCAGCACTTCATCGGTGGCGGCAATGATGGCGCCATTGATGCGGCAATTATCGCCGATGACCAGCCGGCCGCCCTTTTTCACCGCAATGCGGCTGCGAAAGGCCGTGGAACAAATGCGAACACCACGTCCGATCTCCAGGTATCCCCTGTTCTCGACCGACGGTTTCCCCCTGGCCAGGATCATCCCCTTCAAGCGGTCGCTGCAGCGGAGATAGTATCGGGACCGCAGAAGATTCCACTTGTAGCTCAGCAGCCGCCACATTAAAAAGAGGGGCAGGATGAAAGGGAGCCATTCCTTTTTGCTTCCCGGCCTTATTTTTTCCTTTTCCCGGATGATCAGGTCGTGTTCCAGCCATCTGCTCATTTGCTCAGTTAGTTTTTACACAGGAGTTGCGGAGGGGGCATCCCTCAACCGTTTGACGACCCGGGCAGGCGCGCCCGCCACTACGCAGTAGGGCGGCACATCTTCCGTAACGACGGCGCCCACTGCCACCACCGCCCCCCGGCCGATGCGGACGCCGGGCATGACGGAGCAGCGCGTGGCCAGCCATGCATCGTCCTCGATGATGACCGGCCGGGCGTGAGCGGCTGCCTGCCGGCTATCGAGGCCGAAGTAAGGGCTGTCCTGTATCAGCGCCATGGGGCCCAGGAAGCAGTTCCTGCCAATGGCCACCTGCCGGCAGGCAGCGATGAAAGCGCCGTTGAGGTAGCAGCCGTCGCCCACCGACAGGTGAGCGGACTTTTCCACGAAAATCTGGCAGGGGTGAATACTGGACCAGATGCGCACCTTGTTGCCGACCTCCAGCGTCCCTCTGTTGGCAATCTGCAGCCGGCCGCGCACAAAGGCGAGGTGCCCCCTCTTTTGGGCGCTGCGCAATGCCCACCGCCCGTTCAAAAAATAAATACCCAGGCGCACCAGCCGCGCCAGAAGGCGGAGGTATGCCCCGGCTTTGCCGCCGCCCGGCTGTTGTTCCCGCCGGGCCTTTTCCAGCTCCCGCCTAAACATAGTTCTCATGACATTTTTTTTGGTAGTTCCGGATATTCCAGCTCAGGCTTTGCAGGATGGCCCGGGCGTGTTCTTTCTCCCGGCGCATCCAGTGTTTCAGCACGTGGCAGGGAGCGGCGATGAGCAAGAAATAGGCCAGGAAGAGGCAATACGCCCAGCCCGGTTGGAACAACCGCATGAACAACCACCGGTTCCGAAACAGGTAATAGGTTTTCCGGGGGCTGTTCCTGCCCATCGATGCGGATTCGCGGTGATAGATGGAGGAACCGGCGGCCAGGTGGATCTCCCAACCCCGTCGGCGCGCCCGTTCGCAGAAATCGATCTCTTCGTAATACATAAAATAGCACTCAGCCAGCAGCCCTACTTGTTCGAGCACTTCGCGCCGGACCAACATGCAGGCGCCGTGGGCCAATCCTGTGGGCCCGCTCCGGCTGAACCGGCCGTCGTCTACCTGCAACCGGGCCAGGTTGCGCCCCCGCCCGGTGAACCGGCTTACTGCACTGGAGCCAGCGTATTGCAGGACGTCCGGCTGGCCGTAGTAATAAATCCTGGGGCTGACAATACCTACAGCGGCGTGCTGTTCCATGTAAAGGGCCATCGGCGCCAAAAAGCCGGGCGAGACGATGGTGTCGTTGTTCAGCAGCAGGATATATTTGCCGCCGGCCTTCGGGATGGCCAGGTTGTTGCCGCCGGCAAACCCCAGGTTGGCGGAGCTGCGGATGTATATCAGGCCCGGGTAGTGGCTTTCGAACAAAGAACCCTGGTCCTGCTCCGCCCCGTTATCCACCAGAAATACCTCCAGTGCCGGATAACCGGACCGGCGGAGCGTGTCCAGCATATCGCAGGTGACCGCCGCATTACGGTAATTGACGGCAATGACCGACACCAGCGGCCAATCCATTTCTTTCATCTTTCAAAGCTTTTGTCCGATTAC
Source organism: Phaeodactylibacter sp. (assembly GCA_024102975.1). GTDB lineage: Bacteria > Bacteroidota > Bacteroidia > Chitinophagales > Saprospiraceae > JACJXW01. Next base: position 7,022 of record JAGFJD010000398.1, read on the forward strand.
CTGTATAGTATTCCCGCTCTCCTTATGGCGCCACAGCCGGTCGGCCCGCACCATCAGCTTGGCCAGGGGCAGGCACAACAGATGCAACACCGGCCCGGCCTGGCGGGAGAGGTATCCGATCTCCCAGCCCAGGCGGCTCCACCAGCCGTCGCCGTAGGCTGCATAGACAAGCCGGAAGCCTTCCTTTTCCATGCGGGCCTTCAGGCCATCCAGGCCGTATACCTGGCCGATGTGTTCTTCTTCCAGCCAGTGATGGTGGTCTTCGAACCAGCGCTCCGGCAGGATGGTGCGCTGTTCCCGGCTGGGCATTTTCACCAGCAGGTAGCCCCCCGGGCGCAGCTTCCGGTAAGCTTCGGCAAAGGGCATCTCTTCCTCCCGGATGTGCTCGAACACGTCGATGGAAAAAATGAAGTCATACCGGCCGTCGCCATCGTCCAGGGATCCGATGGGGCCGAGGTAGGTTTTCAGGTTCGACATTCCCCGTTCGGCGGCCAGGCGGCGGATGCCGGCCACGGACGCCGCGTTCAGGTCCAGAGCGGTAATGGTAGCCCCGGGCAGCGCTTCAGACAGCATAAAGGAGTATTCGCCGTAGCCGCATCCCAGGTCGAGGATGTGCCGGAAAGATTCCAGCGGCAACTTTTTCAGCAGGCTCCTGAAGGAAAGCGCACGGGCGTAATTGCCGACGAGGGTGTAGCCGAAAATACGGGCGGCCCAACGGGACAGGCGCGGGTAGCGCTGCATGCGCCTGCTCATATGCACCTGCATTTTTCCAAAAGCAGCATTCATTTCCATTTCCTGATGTTTAGTAGCGATTAAAAAATACATCCGGCATTTAAATTTTCCATAGTTCTACCATGGGGCGGCGGTACAGCGCCCACATTCGGTTAAAAATATTCCATTGCCGGATGGGGATGATCCGGCGCAGCACCAACTGGCTGGCTAACAAGAGGCACCACATGGACGCCAGGCTG
>JAGFJD010000426.1 GCA_024102975.1 Phaeodactylibacter sp.
GTTCGCATGGGGCAGGCTCCCCAATCCTGTTCATCCTGTTCATCCTGTCTACCGGGACCTGGCAGCCGGCGGTTCGCGGTTCGCGGTCCGCTGTTCGCATGGGGCAGGCCCCCCAATCCTGTCCATCCTGTTCATCCTGTCTACCGGGACCTGGCAGCCGGCGGTTCGCTGTTCGCGGTTCGCATGGGGCGGGGCCGCCCAATCCTGTCCATCCTGCCTGGTGTTAGCCAAACGACATCCCATGTCCCCAAATTGTCTGTATTTTGCCCGCGAACTTACGGGAACCCCGTCAAAACACCTGTCCAATGAATAAAGTTTTTGCTCTGCTGCCCATCCTGCTCGCCTCGGTTTTTGCCCGGGCCCAGGGCCCCATCAGCGGCTTCATGCCGGGTAGGGGCGTTACCGACATCGCGCTGGGGTATTCCACCGAATCCTTCAGCCGGTATATGTTCGGGGATGAAGAGCGGGGCGCCCGCCTGACCACCGAATCGATGAACCTCTTTGTCGAACACGGCTTCACCGATACCCTCTCTCTGGTGGCCAACATCCCTTACCTCTGGATCGACGAGGAAAACCGGGGGCTCCAGGATGGCGGCTTCTTCATCAAATACCGCAACCAGCATAAGCAATACCCCACCGGTTACCTCAACCTGATCACTTCTTTCGGCCTGAGCTTCCCCCTCTCCGGCTATCCCCGGGACACCGACACGCCCATCGGCCTGCGCGCCCTCAACTTCCAGGCCCGCTTTCAGGGGCAGTACGTTTCCAACTTCGGGCTGTTTTTCCAGCTGCAATCCGGCGTCGATTTCCAGTTCCTGGAAGAACTCCTGCCGGCTGTACCCATACTCTTCCGCACCGGCTTCGGCGCCCGGCGCTACTTCGTGGAAACCTGGATCGAGTCCTACAACACCATCAACAGCGGGGCTGACACCCAGGTGTCCGGCGGCTCCGGTTCCCAATGGCTCCGCATCGGCGGTACGCTCTACGTACCCGTCATCGCCGGCATCGGCCTCGTCTTCGGCGGCGCCCGCATCCTCAGCGGCAGGAATATCGGCTTGTCTACCCGCTGGAATACAGGGGTGGTGTACCGGTGGGAGCGGTAGGGGGGGAGGTGTGTAGGTGTGCAGGTGTGCCCGGCCCGGTGAAACAATGAAACAATCCTTTCCCCAACAGAACTTTTCCCTCCGGAAAGTCATTTTACAAAGAAAATTTCACAAACCAAGGCCTTGTTTTCCCGTATCCGGTATCCAGAAAAAGTGAGTCCTGAAGAGTTGGACGCTTACCTTGCCGCCGGCTGGCGCTGCATGGGGCAGGCCATTTACACCTCGCATTTCATGTTCTTCGGGGCGGAGGGCCGAAAACGGGTGTACTCCACCATCCCATCCCGGCTGCCGCTGGAGGGCTTTCGTTTTTCCCGGAGCCAGCGCAGGTTATGGAGCAGGAATGAGCGTGCCTTTCGCATTGAAGCGGGGGCCCCGGCGAAGTACGACGAGGCCAAGCAGCGGGTGAACCGCCGGTACGCCGGGCAGTTCCCGCAGCGGGCGATCCGGGATGCGGAGGATGTACTCAGCAACGGCAAAGGGCGCCTGGCCCTCGACACGCGGGAGGTGGAGATATACGACGGGGCAACCCTCGCCGCGTTCAGCTTTTTCGACGTGGGGCGGCAAAGCATATACAGCAAACAGGGCATCTACGATCCCGCTTACCAGAAATACAGCCTGGGCTTCTTCACCATGCTGGTGGAAATCGGGTATGCTCTGGAAAGGGGGCTCCAGTACTATTACCCCGGTTATGTGGTGCCCGGCAACCAGGAGTTCGACTACAAGCACCGCGTTGGCCAACTGGAGTACTTCGAGCTAAAAAACGGTGCCTGGAAACCCTTCCGCCAGCTCCGGGAAGAAGATATCCCCATCAACTACCTGCGCAGCCGCCTGGAGGAGCTGAAGAAGGGGCTACAGGCCCTGGGTATCCCCTGCAATACGTTCGATTACCGCTATTTCGACATCCGTTTTTACGACAACCGCCCTTTTCCCTTCCTGGAGTTCCCCTGCTTCCTGTTGTCCGGCTCCCGGGATAAGGAAAACCTCTGCCCGGTAGCCGTCTTCGACCCCATTCAAATGGCCTATCACGTTTACAACTGCCGGATCTTCGGCCCGGGGGTGGAACACCTCGGCGCCTACCGCCAGGCCCTGCGGGCGCCACGCCCTGTTTTTCACAACCCGGTAGCAGTTTTCGACATCCTGTGCGAATCCTGCGGCCGGGAGGAAACCCTCGATGCCCTGGCGCAATTTGCCCGCGATTGAAGGATATTCTTTAAAATTATTATTAGCTTACAGCCCCAAGATTTCAAGCGCCGACTACACCATGTTTGCAGAGAAGCATTACCCGGAAGCGATGCCCCCCGAAGAACTCGACGCCTATCTGGCGAAAGGCTGGTACCGCATGGGGCAGACGATCTTTACAACCCATTTCCTGTGCTTTGGCCGCTCCTTCTATTCTGCCGTCTGGATCCGCCTCCCGCTCCAGGAATACGGGTTCCGCAAAAGCCTGCGCAAGGCTTTCCGCCGCAACCGGCAGCGCTTCCGCGCCAAGGCAAGGCCCGCTTCCCTCAATCCGGAAAAGGAACAGCTCTACCGGCGGTATAAGGCTTCCTTCCCGGGCATCCTCGCCCCTTCCCTGAAAGACTCCCTGCTCGACGGCGAGGACCTCAACATCTACAACACCTACGAAGTGGCCGTCTACGACGGCAGCGAACTGGTGGCCCTCAGTTTTTTTGACCTCGGAAAGAACAGCGCCGCCAGCATCATGGGCATCTACGACCCCGACTACAACCGGCACAGCCTCGGGTTCTTCACCATGCTCATGGAGATCGATTTCTGCATGCAGCGCGGCATGGAGTTTTTCTACCCCGGCTACGTGGTTCCCGGCTACAGCCGCTTCGATTACAAGCTGCGTATCGGCAGGGAAGAGGATATCGAATATTTTGACCTGCGGACCCAGGGCTGGCAGCCCTACAGCGGCCTCGCGCCTTCGGATGTCCCCCTGAAAAAGATGGAAAACCGGCTGGACGACATGCAGCAGTTCCTCATCAGGAACAATTTCTGGAGCCAGAAACTCTACTATCCCCTCTTTGAAGCCAACCTGTTCGGCTTCTGGCACGCTCCTTATTTCGACTTCCCGGTGTTCCTGCTCTGCTCGCCACGGGTCAACGCCAGCAGTTTCCTCATGGCCGTCTACGACCCCCGCAAAGAGGCCTTCCAACTCCTGCGCTGCTCCCTCTTCGACGACCTGCAGTTTTACTTCAACGAAGCCTATACCGATTCTTTCGACCGCCGCAAAAACTTCCTCGACCTGGTGGTCGTCGAAGAAGTGCTGGCCAGCAGCCCCCGGCCGGGAGAGATCCTGCAGGCTTTTTGACGGTTTTTGTAACTATTTGCCACATAGGCCACATCAGGCAGTTCACACGGGCCACAGTAGCCGCAGCCAAGGTATGTTATACCGAATCTTCGGACTCACTTCCGGATAGGCAGTGATCACCTGGTGCAGGAAGCCCATAATTTCCTGCTGCGGGCTTTCCTGATCGGCGATGTAGACTTCGACGTCGTTCATAAATTTGTTTTTGGCCTTTCGACCGGGAAAATACCCTCTTCCCGGCCGAAAGTCATTCCACAACACTTCCCCCTCCAAATTGGTTATCCTGGGTAAAGAAGTGTAACACCCATGCGAAAGATACTGACATTCGCCGTCATTTCGACCCTTATTGCCTGCAACGCCTACCGCGAGCTGCCCGGCAGCAAGGTGGACGACAACTGGAAGGTAAAACTGATCCCCCCATCCGCTCAGCAGGAGGGCGGCGACCCGGCCGCGGGACTAGACTACCTGATCTACGGCGACTACATCGGCTCGGGCGTACCTTACGAATTTTTCAAAAAGAAAATGAGCAACCAGCCGGATACGGTGCTGAGGAGGGAGGGAGAGAATGCTTATGTCGGTTATGGCGCAACCGTATTCACCGCGCCGAACGGGGTGAAAGTGGTCAACGGCAACTGCTTCACCTGCCACGCCGGCAAACTCAACGGCGAGGTGGTCCTGGGGCTGGGCAACAGCTTCTCCGATTACCGCAAAAGCCTGAAACCCATGGCCCGGCTGATGCGCCTGGGCGTCGACCTCAAATACGATAAGGATTCCGACGAATGGAAAGCCTTCGAAGACTTCTCCAACTACTTCCGCGAGATGGCACCCTACATCCAGACCAACCAGCCCGGTGCCAACCCCGCCTTCCGCCTGGCGGAGGCCTGCATGAACCACCGCAACCCCGACGACCTCACCTATAAAGAGGCACCTAACTATGAGATGATGGACTACACCATCGCCACCGACGTGCCTCCTCTCTGGAACGTAAAAAAGAAAAATGCCCTGTACTACAACGGCATCGGGCGGGGAGATTTCACCAAGCTGCTTTTCCAGGCTTCGGTGCTGGGCATCCCGGACAGCGCCGCGGCCCGGCAGGCGGTAAACCGCTTCCGGGATGTCGTGGCCTGGCTGATGGAGCTGGAGCCCCCCCCCTACCCCGGCCCGGTTGACAGCCAACTGGCAGCCAAAGGGGAAACGGTCTTTAACGATCATTGCAGCAAATGCCACGGCACCTACGGCAGCGAAGAGAGGTACCCCAACAAACTCATTTCCCTGGCCCTGGTGAAAACGGACCCCCTGTACGCCAACTACGCCTTCAATTCCGGCATTGTCGGCTGGTACAACAGCAGTTGGTTTGCCAATACCGAACCCCGTTCCTACTTCGAGCCCAACCTGGGCTACGTCGCCCCGCCCCTCGACGGCATCTGGGCCAGCGCACCCTACCTGCACAACGGCGCCGTGCCGACCGTACAAGCCCTGCTCGACAGCGCCAAACGCCCCACCTACTGGCGCCGCAGCGGCCACAGCGACGATTATAACCACCGCGAACTGGGCTGGAATTATACGGCCCTCGAAACACCGGAGGGAGACTGGGCTTTTGATACAACTTTGCCGGGCTACAGCAATAAAGGCCACTCCTTCGGCGATAAATTATCGGAAGAGGAACGAAGCGCAGTGGTCGAGTATCTGAAAACGTTGTGAGACATAAGTGTATAAAAAACTAAACATGCAAAAATTCATTACCCTCCTTTTTGCCCTCGCCGTTTTTTCCACAGCAGCCCGGAGCCAAAACGACGACCCGGCCGCTATACAAAAACGCCTGGACGAATATTTCCGGGCAACCGAAGCCAAGGACTGGAACAAAGTGGTAGACATGGTCTACCCCAAATTATTTGGCCTGATGGAAAAAAAAGACATGGTGCAATTGTTCGCCGACATGGAAGGCAACGGCATGGTATTCCAGATGAAAGACTTCGAAGTCAGGCAAATCTCCGAAACTGTAACCTATGAGGGCGAACGCTTTGCCATAGTAGATTACAGCGCCGGGCTGAATATCCGATTCACTTCCGAAGCTTACCAGGATTCCAGCATGGTGAACATCCTGAAATCCAGCTTCGAAACATCCTACGGCGCCGGCCGGGTTTCCTACAACCCGGCAGACAACAGCTTCGACATCCAGGCGGAGAAAACCATGTTTGCCATCGCTCCGGAAGGCAGCGACGAATGGGCATTCATGGAGAGCGACCCCGCCCAGGCAAGCCTCACCGGCACCCTGATCCCCAAAGTTGTGCGGGAAGAGCTGGGCGTGGAATGAATTTCGAAAACTTAAATGAAACAGCTTCTTAGAACTTAGCCCGGCCTTCTTCGTTATTTTAATTGGGCTGCCCGGCGCAGCATTTTGCCCGCACAAAAATGACCCGCATTGGCTCCATGGAAGAGCATAGCACGGAAAGCAGGCAGGATATTCGGCATTATCCTGGGAGTGGCCCTATTGCTGTTGCTCGCCCTCTGGATTGCCATCCAACGCCCGGCCGTCCAGCAATTCGTGGCCGACAAGGTCGCCAACAGCCTCTCCCGGCGGCTGCAAACGCCATTCTCCATAAGGAATATTGAGCTGAAATTCTTCAGGCAGGTGCTGCTGGAAGGGGTGTACATCGAAGATCTCCAGGGCGATACGCTGCTCTACGCCGGCCGCCTGGAAGCCCGCCTCAGCCTGTTCTCTCCCTTCCGCCAACAACTGGAAGTCCGGGAGGCCCGGCTGGAAGGCGCTGTGGCCAACCTCCGGCGCAGCGCGGACAGCATTTACAACTTCCAGTTCATCATCGACGCTTTCAGCAGCCCGGAACCGGATACCAGCCAGCCGCCCCCGCAGTGGAAGTTCGGGCTGAAAAAGATCGCCGTGGCAGAAACGAGGTTCAGCCTGGTGGACTCAGCCGGCCAGTCCAGCCTGTACGTCAAGGTAGGGGACCTGGCCGTTGGCCTTCGGGAACCGGCCCTTTCCCGGCAAAAGCTGGACATCGGCGAAATCTCCCTCCGGAACAGTTTTTGCAACTACGCTGCCTGGGCCGGGCCAGCCCATCCTGCTCCTCCTGCACCGGATACGGCATCCCGCCTGGCCTTCCCCTTCCCTGGCCGGGCGCTGTCGGCGGAGCAGTTCCGGGCCGAAGGCCTGAGTTTTGCCTACGATGACTTCAGCCGCCCGCCCGGGCCGGCCGGCCAGTTCGACCCCTCCCATATACATATCGACGGGCTACAGTTCGATATCCGCTCCTTCAGCTGGGCGGATACCGCCCTGTCCGCCCGGGTCCGGAACCTCGCCCTGCGCGAACTGAACGGCTTCGAGCTCCGGCAGCTCGCCGCCGGCCTGCACATGAGCCCTGCTGACATTACCCTCACCGGGCTTGAGCTGGAGACGCCGGGCAGCCGCCTGGCTGCACCCCACGCCGGCCTCCGCTTTGCCGACTTTGCCAGCCTGTCCGATTTTGTTTCCGAGGTAAGCCTGGAGGCCGAAGTGTCGCCTTCCTACCTGGCCATGGAGGACATCCGCTACTGGGCTGGCCCTATTCCCTACCTGAAGGAGGGGTATGCCGGCAAAGCCCGGATCAGCGGCAACCTGCAGGGGCGGGTCAACGACCTGTCCGCCTCCCGGCTTTACGCCGCGCTCGACGGCACCCTGCACCTCCGGCTCAGCGGCAGCCTGCGCGGGCTGCCGCAAACGGAAGGGCTCGCCTTCGGCCTGAACCTGGAGCAGCTCAACGCCTCCTACCGGGGCATAAAACAGGCTACCGTAGGCCTTCCCCTGCCCGACGGGCTGGCCAACCTCGGAGCGGTGCAGGCCAATGGATACATCGGCGGCCGGCTCGACAGCTTTTCCACCCGGGGCCTCCGGATTCGCACCGACGGCTATACCGCTTTTACCGGCGAAGCTACTGCCTTAGGCCTGCCGGATGTGGACAAGGCCCGCTTCCAGGTGGATATCGCCGAGCTGCGCGCCTATCCTCCGGAACTGGAAGGCTTCCTGGAGGGGGAGCTGCCGCCGGCCCTGGCCGCCCTCGGGGAAATGCAGTACCGGGGCCGGTTTTCGGGCACCATCCGCGACTTCCGGATCGCCGGCCTGCTCCAGTCGGAACAAGGGCAGGTGGAGGAGGATATCAGCCTTTCTTTCAACCAGGATTTCAGCAACGCCAGCTACGCAGGGCAGGCTGCCCTGTCCCAGATTCAGCTCGGCGCTATCCTGGGAGACACCAGCACGTTTGGCGCCGCCACCCTCTCGCTCGAAGCCGAGGGCAGCGGCCTCTCTCTGGACAGCCTCTCTGCCAGGCTCGCGGCAACCGTTCAGTCTGTCGTTTTCCGCAATTATGAATACCACGACATCCAGGCCAGCGGCATGCTGAAACGGCGGCAGTTCGACGGCACTTTTGCCATAGACGACCCGCACCTCTGCTTCCGGTTCGACGGGCTGGCCGACCTCAACGACAGCATCCCCGGTTTCGACTTCACCCTGCAGCTGGATACTGCCGAACTGGCCTACCTCAACCTCTACCCCAGCGCCCTTCGCCTGAGCACCCGGCTGGAGGCCCGCCTGAAAGGAAATTCCCTCGACAACCTGGCCGGTTCCGCCGCCCTGCGCCGGCTGGCCATCGCCAATGAACAGCATAAATATTTCTCCGACAGCATTACCCTGAATGCCTATGAGCGGCCATCCGAAGGGAGGGTGGTGCGCTTCCAGTCCGATATCGCCCGGGCGCAACTCGCGGGCGACTACCGCCTGGCCGAGCTGTCCGGCCTGCTCCTGGAGTTTGTCGACGGCTTCTTCCCGGTCAGGCGCCTGGTTCAGTACGATGGCGGGGCGGACAGCCTGCTCGTCCCTCCTCATTTTAAAAGCCAGGAATTCCGGTTCTCCGCCAGCCTCTCCCGGCCGGCAGGGCTGGCCCGGATTTTCCTGCCCGGCCTGCAGGCGCTCGATACCGCCAGCTTTGAGGGGTATTTCAACAGTGAAACGCGCCGGCTGGAAATCGCCGGCCAGGTGCCCCGGCTGCAATACGGCGGAATGCAATTCGACAGCTTGCAGCTTTCGGTAAAAGGCGCCCCGGAAGGCTTGTCCAACCGCGTGTCCTTCCGGGGGCTTTACAGCGACGGGCAACCCATACTGGCATTCAGCGAAGCTTCCGCCCGCCTGTTCCAGGACAGCCTGCTCTTCGCTGTGAACCTCCTGGATGATACTTCCGGCCAAAAACTGGACCTGCAGGGGATGGTGACAGCAGCCGGCGAACGTTACCACATGCAACTCTCCGGCCCTCTGGTGCTGAACGGCTTCGACTGGGCCATCCCGGAGAGCAACGACATTGCTTTTTCTCCCGGCTACCTGAACGTGAGGAACCTGAAATTCGCCCGCAACCGCCAGGAATTCAGGATTCAAAGCCGGGAAACTGCCTCCGGCGAAGGTTTTGCCCCGGTGGACATCACGTTCAGCCAGTTCAGGCTGGTGGAACTGTCCCGCCTGGCCGGGCTGGACGAGGAATTCCTCAGCGGCGCCCTGAACGGCAAGATAACCCTCAGCCGCCCCGATACCGTTGTCAACTACGAAGCCAACCTGGACATCCGGCAGCTTATGGTCGACAGCCAGCAGGTGGGAGAGCTGGCCCTCTATGCCGCTCCCACCCCCGACCGCCGGCAGTTAAACCTGAACGTACAGCTTACAGGCCAGCAGAACGCCCTGGCCCTTGCCGGCCGTTATGGCCTGGCCGACGGGCAGCTGGGGTTTCGCCTCAAAGCAGAGCGCCTGCAGGTGGCCCTGGCCGACATTTTTGCGGGCGGCGCCATCAGCAACAGCCGGGGGGTGCTCAGCGGAGAGCTGGACATAGCGGGCACGGCCGGCGAGCCGAAGGTGGAGGGTTCCATCCGGTTTGACAGCGCCTCGACATTTGTGGAGTACCTCCAATCCCGCTATCTGGTGCCCGCCCACACCATCCGCCTGCAGGAAAACCTCGTCGATATCGGGCGCATGGAGTTGCTGGACCCCGAGAACCGCCGGGCCGTCCTCGAAGGGCAGGTTACCCACCGCCACTTCAGAGACATCCGGTTGGGCCTGCATTTTTCCGCCCCCGCATTTCAGGTGCTCGATACCGGGCCGGAGGACAACGACCTTTTCTACGGTAAGATCATGGTCAGCATCGACGCCAGGGTGGAAGGCCCGCTTGAAACCCCGGCCATTGACATTTATACCCAGACCCTGCCGGGCACCCAACTGACGGCCCTGCCGCTCACCGAGGAAGAGGCCATCGCCCAGGAAGGTTTCATCCTTTACGGAAAACCGTCCGGCTATGAAGGAGACACCAGCCGGGCCGATGTATATCAGACCTCAGTATCGGGTTACGAACTCAACCTGCAGCTGGACCTTACCCCCGACGCGGAGCTGATCGCCATTATCGACCCGGCGACCGGCGACCAGCTCACGGCCAGAGGCCGCGCCAACCTGGCCGTGGAGATGAACCGCAACGGACAGCTGAGCACCACCGGCGACATTTACCTCACCGAAGGGACGTATTTTTTCAATTACGAGGGCCTGGTGAAGCGGACCTTCCAGATCCGGGAAGGCAGCCACATGTTCCTGCCCGGGGATCCCCTGGAAGCCCGTTTCGACATTACCGCCCAATATTCGGCACGCACCTCCACCTATGAGCTGATCAGCCAACAGGCCGGGCTCAGTGCCGAGGAGGCCAGCGCTGCCCGGCGCCGGACGGAGGTGCTGGTCATCATGGCCCTGAAAGGCACGCTTTCCGAACCGGAGATCACGTTCGACATACAGTTGCCGGAGGCCCAGGCCAGCGCCGTAGCCGCCGCCGTGGAGGCCCGCCTCGCCCAACTGCGCGAAAGAGGCAGCGAACTCAACAAACAGGTTTTCGGGCTCCTCCTGTTCAACTCTTTCCTGGCGGAACAAAGCGGGAGCGCCACCCTGGCGGAAGCCGGCGAGAACATCGCCTTGTCGAGCGTCAGCAACCTGGTCACCAACCAGCTCAACCGGCTGGCCAACCAGTATGTGAAAGGCGTAGACCTGGAGCTGCGGCTGGATTCCTACCGGACAACCGGACAGGAAGGCGCAGCCAGCACCGTTACCGACGTGGGCCTGGGCTTGTCCAAACAGTTGTTCGACGACCGGCTCTCCATCAAGGTCGGCGGCGCCGTAGGCCTGGGCGAAGGGGCCGGCGCAGAGGAATTCACCGCTCTGTCCAGCGAGTTCTTGCTGGAATACAAACTGACCGAAGACGGGCGGTACCGGGTTCGCGTCTTCCGGCGGCCGGATTATGACATCATCCAAACCAGCAACACGGTCCGGACCGGCGTCAGTATTCTGTACAAGAAGTCATTCGGCGGCGTGCGAAACCAACGGGACAGCACAATAAACAGACAGGATTAACAGGATTAGCAGGATTTTGCGCGATCCCGATTGAGGGGGGCTGTTGAAGCGGACAACGGCATTCCCTTGCGGAAATTTTCAGACTAAAGCTTTCTGATGAAACAACCTTTAATTTTATATTTCGCCTGTCTGGCTCTGATCGTTTCCAACCTGTCCTGCATGCCCACCCGGCGCATCCCGGAAGGAGAATGGTTTTATCTGGGCGCCAGGGTAGAATTTCGGGGCGATCTGCCCGAACAATCCGCGAAGGTAAAAAGCGAGCTCCTGGAAATGGCCCGCCCGCAGCCCAATGAGAAGCTGCTCGGACTGTATCCCCGCCTTGGAATCTACAACGCCTTTGCCGAGAAGAAAAAGGGGATCGGCAAATGGCTGCGCGAAAAACTGGGCAGGCCTCCCGTGACTTACAAACCCGAGCTGGCGGAGCGCAGCCGGCTGAGAATGGAAAAATACCTGAAAGACAACGGCTACCTGCAGGCCAGTATCGGGCAGGAGATGGAGGCCAGGAAAAAGAAAGCCACGGCGGTTTACCAAATTCATGCCGGCACCCGTTATACTATCGGCTCTGTCGATTGGCCCAAGGATACTACGCCCCTTCAGGAACTGCTCGAACAACAACAGCCCGGAAGCCGGCTGGCCCCGGGCAGGCCTTATCAACTCAGCCAGCTGGAAGAAGAACGCAGCCGGCTGGCCCGGGCAGGTACAGAAGCCGGGTTCTTCCAGCTGGGCAGCGAAAACTTTTTCTACTATCTGGACACCGCTCTCGCCCAGCACCAGGTGGGGCTGTACCTTCGGGTGGCGCCGCCTCCGGACGGGGGAAGCTTCCGCCGCCACTACATCGGAGAGACCACCATCCACCCTACCTATGAGCTGGGGGAACAGGGGGCGGGCGTCCGGATGGACACCCTGGAAACCGAAGGGTTCAAATTTATACAAACCCAGGATTTTGTCCGCCTGCCCGTCCTGCAGCGGGCAGTGCTGCAGCGGCAGGGAGAGCTTTACGTCCGATCCGAGCAGCAAAAGTCCGTCAACCGCCTGCTGGGGCTGGGCCCTTTCAAGTTCGTCAACCTCAAATACCAGCAACGGGAACAGGGAGACAGCATGTTTCTGGACCGGCAATTCTTCCTGACCCCCGGCCTCACCCAGGATTTCTCGGCAGAGCTGGAGGCCAGCTCTCTGGAAAGCAACTCCCTGGGTTCCGCTCTGAACGTCAATTACACGCACCGCAATTTTCTGGGAGGAGCGGAGAGTTTTTCCCTGGGCCTTTCCACCGGCATCCTGACTCAGCTGGGCAAGGATGTGCGTTTCCTCAACTCTTTCGACTTCTCGCTGGAAGGGCGGCTGAGCTTCCCGAGCCTGTTGGCCCCCTTTGGCCTGATCCGGGCGGAACGCGCCTGGCAGGCCCGGTCCGTCGCTTCCCTGGGCAGCGAATTTGAACGGCGGGCGACTCAGTACACCCTGCAGTCCTTCCGGGGGCAGTTCAGCTATCAGTGGCAGCCCGGCAGCCTGCACCAGCATGAGCTTTCCCCACTGCAGCTCACCTGGGTCAGCACCCGAAACACCTCTCCTGCATTTGAGGAGCGGTTGCTTGCCAATCCGCGGCTGCGGGCCAGTTTTGGCAATTACTTTATTGCCAGCGTTGCTTATCAGTATAATTACAACGAGCAAAAACCGCAACAGCGGGAAGACTATCTGTTCCTGCAGGCGCGCGCCGAGGCGGCGGGCAACCTGTCCTACGCTTTGTCGAACGCGATAAAGGGCGGGCAGGAAGCGCCCTACGCGTTTTTCGGCGTGCCTTTCGCTCAGTTCCTGCGCCTGGAGGGCGACATCCGCTACCATCACTACTTCACCCGGGCAGGGAGCTGGATCGTCCGCGCCAATCTGGGAGCGGCCCTGCCCTACGGCAATTCCGGGGCCATTCCCTACATCCGGCAGTTCTTCGTAGGAGGCGCCAACAGCATCCGGGCTTTCCAGCTCCGGGAGCTCGGCCCGGGCAGCAATACCGATGGGTTCGCCCCGCAGCAGGGGGTGAGCGACCAGACGGGCGACGTGAAGCTGGAATTGAACGCCGAATACCGCTTCCCCCTTTTCAGCTATCTGCACGGGGCTGTCTTCGTTGATGCCGGCAACATCTGGCTGGCAGGCCCGGCCGCCACAGACGGCCAGCGCAACGACGGCCTTTTTGAGTGGGATAATTTCTACCGGGAGATCGCCCTGGGCGCCGGCCTGGGATTCCGGCTCGACGTCACCTACTTTGTTTTGCGGCTGGACATGGCCTTCCCGCTCCGCCGCCCCTTTGCCGGGGAGGGCTTCCGGTGGGTGATCAATGATATCGCGCTGGGTTCCGGAAGCTGGCGGCAGGAAAACCTGGCGCTCAACCTGGCGCTGGGGTATCCGTTCTGAGGGTTGTAGCAGTTGCTGGTTGCTGGGAACCCACGGCCCCGGGTTTCCGAACTGGCAACAAACAACCAGCAACAATTAAGGCCGGGCTTCTGTAAAGCGCTGGGGCTTAACCGGCAACATCAATTATTTAAAGGCGGTAAAGAACATTACCCCTGAAAAGTTGTATTCAAAAACGTACACAGAGGATTTTTAAGCAATCCGGCGCTTACGGTGGCTATATTTGCTTATCTTTGCGCTCCAATATCCGAAAAAGCATCAAAAGAATGAGGACCAAACTGTCACAATTTGACTTTGAACTACCCAAAAAATTGATCGCGCAATACCCCGCCGAAAACCGCCATGAATCGCGCCTGATGGTGGTCCACAAGGAAACCGGGAAAATTGAACACCGCATTTTCAAGGATATAATGGAGTACTTTGATGAAGGCGACGTGATGATATTCAACAACACCAAGGTTTTCCCCGCCCGCCTGTACGGCAAGAAGGAAAAGACCGGCGCCAAGATCGAAGTATTTTTGCTCCGGGAGCTGAACAACGAATCCCGCCTGTGGGACGTGCTGGTCGACCCGGCCCGAAAAATCCGCGTAGGCAATAAGTTATACTTCAGCGATGACGACAATAACGAGGTGCTGGTAGCGGAAGTCGTCGACAACACGACTTCCCGCGGGCGGACGATCCGCTTCCTGTACGACGGGACGGACGATGAATTTCAGAAGGAACTCAACTACCTGGGCAACACCCCGTTGCCCAAATACATCTCCCGGCCGGCGGAAGAACTCGACCGCGAACGTTACCAGACCGTATATGCCAAGGAGCTGGGGGCGGTGGCGGCGCCGACCGCCGGGCTGCACTTCAGCCGTGAATTACTCAAACGCCTGGAGATCAAAGGCATAGATTTTGCGGAGCTGACCCTCCACGTCGGCCTGGGCACCTTCCGGAGCATTGACGTGGAAGACCTTTCCAAACATAAGATGGACGCAGAGTTTTTCCAGATCACCCAGCAAGCCGTCGAGGTGGTCAACAAAGCCAAGGAAGGCAGGCACCGCATCTGCGCTGTCGGCACGACCTCGATGCGGTCGATAGAGTCCGCCGTGTCTGCCGAAGGGATGCTCAAGCCGGCGCGGGGCTGGACCAACCTTTTCATCTACCCGCCTTACGATTTCCACATCGCGGACTCCATGGTCACCAACTTCCACCTGCCAAAATCCAGCCTTCTGATCATGGTCTGCGCTTTTGGAGGATATGACCTGGTCATGGAAGCTTACCAGCAGGCCGTAAAAGAAGAGTATCGGTTCTTCAGTTATGGCGACGCCATGCTGATCGTCTGACGCTTCTTCAGGCTGGCCTGAAAAGGGCACAGGTATTCATCCGTTTCCATATTCTCCTTAAGCGTAAAGGGCGTATCACTTTGGGATGGACACGCCTGAACGTCAAAAGCCGGTAATACATGCGCTGTCTATTCTCTTTTTTGTTGATAACGGCTTCCGTCCTGCCGGGCAACGCCCAGGAATACCAGGAACTGAGGGTTCCCTATTATTCCGAGTCGGTCAGGATTACGTACAGCCCCGGCTTCCTCTCGCCGGGCAAGCCTGCGCTTGACGACCGCAGCCTGTATCAGCATTTTCAGTCCCTTGGCAAAACCGACTACACGCCTCTGCTGCGCAGCCTGAAGCAGGCCAGGAAAATATTTCAGCTGAATGACTGGATGTATTACCAGCTGATGCGCAAAACGCTCGACGAATTATTTACGGGCCGCAGTGCCGTGGAAAAGGAACTGGCCGCCTGGTTCCTGCTTTCCCAGGCCGGCTACGACACCCGGTTGGCTTACCTGGAGGAAGAGGCATTCCTGTACGTTTATACCCAGGACGCCGTTTTTGAGGCCCCCGTCATTGAGGACAACGGCCGGCCGTTTGTCAACCTCACCAGCATCCGGGCAAGGGGAGGGAAGCAGCGTGCCTTGTATTTACTCAACTTTCAGGCCAATCCAAAGGGCAATGCCTTTTCTTTCAAGCTGGCCGAACTTCCCCTGCTGCGCCCCCGGGAGACCTCCATGACGGTGCGTTTCCGCTTTCGCGGGCAATGGCGGCAGCTGGAAGTCAGTGCCGACCAGAACATCCGGGACTACATGGCGGAATACCCGCTGATCGATGAATCGCAATACCTGGACATTCCACTGTCGCCCACCCTTTCCGCCTCTCTGCTGCCCCAGCTCCGCCAACTGGCAAAGGACAAAAGCGTATGGGAAACCACGGAACTTCTGGCGGCATTTACCCGTTCTTCTTTTTCTTACAAAGAAGACAAGGAGTATTTCGGTTACAGCAAACCGATGGCGGCGGAGGAAGTATTCCTCTATCCCTATTCGGACTGCGAAGACCGCTCCGCTTTGTTCATCCGCCTGATGGAAGAGTTGCTGGGCCTGCCCATGATCGTGCTGGCCTACCCCGACCACCTGACCGTTGGCGTGGGCCTGCCCCAAACAAAGAGTGGGTTCGTTCGTTATAAGGGCAAGGCGTACTATATCTGCGACCCCACCGGGCCGGTCAATTCCGACCAGGTCGGCGAAATACCGGAAGGATACGAGAATACGCCTTTTGAAGTCATCAAAGAATACGACTAGCCTCAATTTTTGGGAAAAAAATTAAGAAGCAATGTTTGGATAATAGCTCAGGTTTTTTTTCATTTGCCGAAAATTTATTCCGCAATTATTTTTTTCTAAAGTAGAACTTTTTTATAAAACGGGCACTTAACAAAATATTAGCCTTATAAAACACAATGCTTTATGAAAAATCAGGATTTCATAAAGCATTGTGTTTCTTTCAGGACACGCGAATTGCCATCACACAAAATTCCGGCAAGTGCTTTCCACCCCGGGCGCCTTGCTACAAACAAGACACTTAATCTGCTACTAATATGTATTGGACATTAGAACTTGCCTATCACCTCGAAGACGCCCCCTTTCCTGCTACCCGCGACGAGCTGATCGATTATGCGATCCGTTCGGGGGCGCCCCTGGAAGTGATCGAAAACCTCCAGCAAATGGAGGATGAAGGCGAATTGTATGAGGGTATTGAAGACATCTGGCCTGATTATCCCCGCAAAGACGATTTCCTTTTCAACGAGGACGAATACTGACTTATCCCGGTTGCGGACGGTGGGTCACCGGAGGTGAACCGGGTGTCCGCCGGGCGCGGGGCGTCCCTTCTATGCTCCGCCGACGCCGGCACATCCGGAAACCAACCCGGGATGCATAATAAAAAAGAGTTCTACTGGCAGTTTCCAGTAGAACTCTTTTTTATTATTCGCAACCATCCCTCCAGGGCTACGGTTTACACACATCTTCAAATATGCGAATTCCAGCCTCGTAGAGGCGCAAGGCACCGCTGGGCAAAGTTCTGCAGCCCGGTTGGCGTTAGGCCCTAGTCTCCGGCGTTTTCTCAATGCCCTTGTCACATCCTGTCCTAATACCCAAATCCCCCACCCCCGTTCAAAGACTTTCCGGGTGCCCACATGTTTGAAAAGCCGGAAAAATTTCCAATTTTTACACTGTCACAATTCGCGTAAAAAAGGCACAATGAAACACTTGATAGAAATATCCAGGATCGTCACGAAGCGGAAAGTCCGGAAGATAGAAATATTTGATGACCATTCGCTCCGGCACAAGAAGAGCAAGTTCAACGAATTCTACGAAGCCCTGCGCACGAACAAGTTCAAATCCGACCGGGATGCGGCCCAGCAGTTGTACGGCTGCAGCCCTACTGACCCGAAGTACCGGCAGCTTAAATCCAGGTTTCGGAAACGCCTGCTCAACACGCTGTTCTTCCTGGACGTCAACCTCCCGTCAGCCTCCGGCTACGACCGGGCATACTATTCCTGCAATAAGGACTGGACGCTGGTAAAAACCCTGATCTGGTACAATGCGCCGCATACGGCCACCCATCTGGCCCGCCAGGTGCTGACCACCTCCCTGAAATTCAAATTTGCCGACCTCATTGTCAACTGTTCCCGTATCCTTCGGGACTATTCCGCAGAAAACGGCGATGAACGCTCTTTTGATGCCTATAACGAATATCTTAAAGAATATTCCACGATCCTGGATGCCGAGATCCGTTCCGAGGAAATCTACCAGCGGGCGGTCATGAGTTACAACCTCCCCTTTTCCAGGAACCGGGAACTGACCGGGCAGATTCAATCCTACTGCGAAACGCTGGTCAAATTATCGGAAGAAAACGACTCTCCGGTGATCTACTACAATATGTACATCGTATGGATATACCGGTACGAGATGGAGAGAGATTTCGAAGGCATGCTGGAAGTATGCGAACAAGGAGAAAAGTACATTGAACAGAACCCGGTTTTCGAACAGGAGAGCAAGCTTATCCTGTTCCAGACCAAGAAGATGTCCGCTTATCTCCACCTGCACAATTACCGCGACGGCCGCGCTACTGCCGAAAAATGCCTCAACCATTTCCCCGAAGGCACGGACCCGTGGTTCACTTTCATGGAGTACTATTTCCTGCTGGCCATGCATACCGAGAATTACATCAACGCTCTGGCCATTTACAACCGCGCTACCGATAACCCCAAGTTTAAAAAACAGGACAGCCTTGTGCAGGAAAAATGGAATATTTTCGAAGGCTATGTCAACTTCATTATAGAAAAAGAGGGAAAAAACAACCAAATCCTGCTGATGCAGGCCCGCAGAGGTTTCCGGGCCAGCAAACTGCTCAGCAGCCCGGCACTTTACCCCCGGGAACAACGGATATTCAGCGTGTTGGTCATCATCCTGCAGATCCTGTTCCTCCTGGAACGCAAGTCGCTCAGCAAAATCCCGGAACATATCGAACGGCTGAAGAAGTACGCCACCCGGCAACTCAAAAAAGAAGAATACCAGCGCCCCATCCTGTTCATACGCCTGCTGCTGCAACTGAACAAGGCGGGGTTCCAGCTGGAAGAACTGTCCAATACCGAAAAATTCCTTGCCGGGCTGGAAGAACACCCCTTCTTTTACCGGGGGCTGGCCTCGGAACTGGAAATCATCCCTTATGAAAAATTATGGAGCTATCTGTTATCGCAACTGAAGTGAGCAGCCGGCATGCCTCCTGAATTGGGAAAACCAATTCATCCGCCTATCTTTGGCGGTGAAATCACAGAATTTTGAAAAAGATCATCATTGCTATCGACGGCCACTCTTCCTGCGGGAAGAGCACCCTCGCCAGGGGGATGGCTTCCCGCCTGCATTACACCTATATCGACTCCGGCGCCATGTACCGGGCGGCTACGTTGTCCTTCCTCCGCAACCGGATCCCGCTGGAGGATGAGGAGGCGGTACGCCAGGCCCTGGGAACCATCACCATCAGCTTCAATGGCAGGAACCACACCATCCTGAACGGGGAGGATGTGGAAAGCGCCATCCGCCGCATGGAGGTCTCCAATCACGTCAGCCAGGTTTCGGCCATCTCCGCCGTCCGCCGTAAAATGGTCCTCCAACAACAGGCCATGGGCAGAGAAAAGGGTATTGTGATGGATGGGCGGGACATCGGCACCGTCGTGTTCCCCGACGCCGAACTCAAAATTTTCCTCACCGCAGATGTGGGCGTGCGCGCCCGGCGCCGGTTTGAAGAGCTGAAGCTCAAAGGCATTGAGGCCACCATGGAGGAAGTGCGCCAAAACCTGAGCTACCGCGACCATATCGACTCCACCCGGGAAGACAGCCCGCTGCGCCGGGCCGACGATGCCATAGTAATCGACAACACCCACCTCAGCCAGGACGAACAGCTGGAATATGCGCTGGAACTGGCCCGGTTGGCAGGGGCAGAGGGGCAATGAGGGCCCATCCTCATTCTTCGCCCGGGCAAAAATGAAGGAATGAACAGGAACGATACCATACAGCAACCTCAGCGGCCCATGCGGCGGCTGTTTCAGTACCTGAAAAACTTTCGGGCCAGCCTCTGGTTTTCTCTGGCTTCCAGCGTGGTCAACAAAATCTTTGACCTGATGCCGCCCTTTCTGACCGCCTGGCTCATCGATTCGGTGAGCGGCAACGTCCCGGCGTGGATAGAGCGGTGGACGGGCCTGAGCGGCCTGTGGCCCACCGTGCTCTTCCTCACGGTGCTTACCTTTGTGATATTCGGCATGGAAAGCCTCTTTGAGTGGCTATACCAGCGCGGTTTCATGCGCCTGGCGCAACGTGTGCAACACACCCTCCGGATAGATGCGTACGAGCACATGCAGGCGCGGGAACTGGCTTTTTTCGAAAGCCAGCGCACCGGCAACCTCATGGCCATGCTCAACGACGACGTCAACCAACTGGAAAGGTTCCTGAACCACGTCTTCAACGAGATCGTCCAGCTCATCACGCTGATCCTCTTTGCCGGCTGGGCGTTGTGCGCCGTCTCTCTTCCCCTGGGCCTGATCGGCATGGCGCCTATCCCCTTCATCATCGTCGGCAGCCTGTACTACCAGAAGAAGGTCGCGCCCTACTACAAGTCGATCCGGGAGGGCGTGGGCCAACTGGGCACCCGCCTGGAAAACAACATTTCCGGAATCCTGGTCATCAAAAGCTTCACGGCGGAGCAGTTCGAATCCGAACGGGTGAGGGCCAGCTCGGAGCGCTACCGGGACGCCAACTTCCGGGCCATCAACTGGAGCGCCGTCTACGTCCCCCTGATCCGCATCTTCATCAGTATCGGATTTGCGCTCACCCTGCTCATCGGCGCCTCCTGGATCCTGTTCGAGCCCGGCCGGTTCACGGTCGGCAACCTGGCCTTCTTCGCCATGATGACCCAGCGCCTCCTCTGGCCCGTCACCCGCCTGGGCGTCATCTTTGACGAATACGAACGCGCCCGCGCCTCGGCCGCCCGCATTTTCGGGCTGATCGACACCCCCGGCGAGGTTGCCGGCCCGGAACAGCCCCGGCACCTCCCGGAAAAGGCCGGCCACATCCGGCTGGAGCAGGCCCATTTTCACTACAAACCCGGACAGCCGGTGCTGCGCGGCATAAGCCTCGATATTCCCGCCGGTCAAACGGTGGGCATCGCCGGCCCTACCGGCGGCGGTAAAACGACGCTGGTCAAGCTGTTGCTGCGCCTCTACGACCTCACCGGCGGAAGCATCCTCCTGGAAGGGATCGACATCCGGCAGCTGAGCATCGAAAGCCTGCGGCGGCAGATCGCGCTGGTCAGCCAGGACGTGTACCTCTTCCACGGCACCGTGCGCGAAAATATAGCCTATGGCATGAGCCAACGCCCGATGGAAGACATCGTCAGGGCGGCGAAGAAAGCTCAGCTCCACGATTTCATCAGCTCCCTCCCGGAAGGGTATGAAAGCATCGTCGGCGAGCGGGGCATCAAACTCTCGGGGGGGCAGCGCCAGCGGCTGAGCATCGCGCGCGCCATTCTCAAGGAAGCCCCCATCCTGATACTGGACGAAGCGACCAGCGCCGTAGATACGGAGACGGAGCGCGCCATCCAGCAGGCCCTCCGCCGCCTGGCGGAAGGCAAAACGGCCATCATCATCGCCCACCGCCTGTCGACCATCCGCCACGCCGACAAGATTGTCGTGATCAAGGATGGGCATATCACTGAATCCGGAACACACGATGAGCTGCTCCTGCTCGATGGTGATTATGCGGACTTGTGGAAAGTACAGGTTGGAGAAGTAAGGCAGGTATAGCGGACGGACGACTCCCGCTCAGGCAGGGGCCGTCCGTCCGGATTGGCGCCGCCGGATAATCCGGGGCGCCCGGGCGGGGTCAGAGATCCCGGATGGAATTTCTGTCGACCAGGATATCTTTGAGTTCTTTCAGGAAATCATACTGATGGGGAAGTACTTTTTTGAAAGCCTCTTTCAGGACGAAAAAAGTGCCTTTTTCCATTGAGCCCAGGGCGTCTTTCACTTGCCGGGCATCTTCATAAAGCATGCCTTTGAGGGAGGGGATTTCGTGCCAGTCGCCCTCAACGGCCCAGGCCTCTTCGGTATCTCCGCTTTCCTGTTTGACGGGATCCAGCTCGATCAGGCGTTCCTCATGGCGCAGAGACTCGGAGCGGCGGCCGTCAAATTCTCCCTGGGGGATTTCCCAGTTTTCGCCTTCTTCCGCTGAATTGACCAGAAATACTTCCAGCCCTTTTTCCCGGAAACGGTAGATGATGAGGTTTGCTCTTTTTAAAAGATCCATGATACAAAATTTGAAGCCTTTGGCTGTAAGCCGAAAATTAAGTGCTAAACAGTTGAATCGGGAAAAGGTTTTCAGGTTGGGCGATTGGGCAAATATAATGATCTCATTGATTTTTACAAACGATGGTTACCGATTAATAGATTGCTCGATGACTTCCAGGACGGCCAGGGAGAGAAATACGTCTTTTTCTTCCTTGCTCATATCATCTTTGACGAATTCGAAAGCGCGCTGGCCCAGCTTGGAGCTATCACCTTTGTTCATGCGGGCTACATTGGCCACCTCCCGGTTGTTGACCAGCACCGGCAGGAATTCTCCGGCGTCGCGGTTGATCCGGGCCAGCATGCGGTTTCCTTTTTTATTGTAGAGCGCGCCGTCTTCCCGGAGAACGCCGACCCTTTCGCGGTCGACAAGCACTTCGATGCCCTTTTTGCTGATCCGGTAGACGAATTCCTGGGCGCCGGTGCGTACATAGAGCAATGCGTTTTTTCCCGGCCCGAGGTATTCCTTGTAGCTGTATGCCAGGACGGGTTCGTGATAGATGGAGGTGAAAATCCCTTTGGCCGTTTTTCCAAACCCCTTGCGCATGACGTGTTTTTCCTGGTTGAACGAAAAGAGTTCGACCTCTTCCCGCGTCAGCGGCACCAGGTCTCCTGCCCATTTGTCCATATCCTCTTTCATCTTGTCCAGGTCTTGCTGCAACCTGCGGTTCCCGGGAGCGAAATTGGAGAAAATGCGTACCAGGAGGATCACGCCGGCAGCGGCCAGCAGCAAGGTGAATAATGCGAATAAAGCCATGTTCTTTGGTTCTTCTGTTTATAAATGAAAAGCGCTCAGCTCATTCCAGGCCGTAAATCCCGGACCGGTAATTGAATTTAATCCCGTATTTTTCGGGCTCTTCGAATTGCCGTCGCCGTTCCCGGAGCGCCTTTTTTTCTTTTTCCGGGAGCGTTGCAAATTCAGCTTCCAGTATCCGGTCGAGTTCTTCTGTCGCCTTTTTCCTTGATTCCCAATAAGTAACACCGGTGCCGGCAATATCGTTGACCAACTGTTCCCGGAACCGGCCGGCCAGCCCTCCGAACAGATCGCCGTAAACAGGCAATTCATCTAATTTCTCCAGGAAGCGGAAATGCAGGCCCCTGCCGAGCAGGCTGTGCGCCTCGTTTTCCGATGCCTGAAAGGCCCAGGCCGGATAGAAGTACTCGATGCTGTCTTCCGGGTAGGCCATCAGGCAGAGTTCCAGGAATGCGTCGTCGGCCTTTCCCTCGGAGGCCCGTGCCCGGGACAAGTAGGGGCGGTAATCCAGAAACAAATAAAATGTTTTGCCATCTTCCATCAAATGGGGGACGAAGGCGGGGATGGCCTCCCGCAACCAGAACAGGCGCCCGGCCCGTTCCTCCTCCTGCGCCCGCAAAGCCAGCACGCCCGCCAGGGTGTCCCGCAGGGCACTGCCCATAGCCATTGCCTGGGCTATCATTTCCGGAGTGGAGGCCTGCCCGAACGCCTCGCGGTAAAGGCTGATCTGTTCGGCCAGCGCAGGGCCGAACAAGGAACGCAGGCGCACCGGAAGCGGAAGCTCCTGCCCTGCCCCGGCCGTATCGAGAAAAGCCAGGGCGTAGGCCCATCCCTGGCGCCCCCCTTCCATCTCGACCAGCAACCAGGGTTCGTCGTAGGTTTTTCCGCCCAGCTCAATGGGCGTGGTAAACGTACTCTGCTCGCCCAGGCTCCGGGCCCGGTTGCCCGGATAGAGGTTCATCAGGGGCCGGGCTTCATGGCCCGGCGCCTCGCGGAGCTGAAAGTTGGGCTGTTTGACTTCCAGCCAGTCAGCCGGCCCGCCGGCCGGCTGCCGCTCCTGTTGGCCCGCTTTTCCGGGCGGATCCCCCTGGCCAGCCCCGCATCCCAGGAACAATACCGCCCCAAGGGCGATTCCGACCCAGCCTCCCTTCGTTGACATCGTCGCAAGTGCCATTGAATTGCTTTCAGAATGCTGTTTCATCTCATGGCTCTTTTATAAAACTGATTATCAGAGCTTTATAAAAACCCACGAGGTATGGTAAATGAAACAACCTTTCAAAATTAACAAAAAATCCACCTCCCCGGTACCGGAGAGGTGGAAGCTTTTATTTTGGCCCGGGGCCGTTGCTACCCGAGATAAGATTTCAGGGCATTTCGGTTATAGGATTTGCGCAGGCGGCGGATGGCGCGCTCTTTGATCTGCCGGACCCGTTCCCGGGTGAGGCCATAGAGTTCGCCTATTTCTTCAAGTGTCAGGGATTTTTGGCCATTCAGGCCGTAGTAGGAGGACAGCACCTCTACTTCTCTGGGAGATAAGATAGACAGCCCCTGCTGGACTTCTTCCTTCAGGGATTGTTCCATCAGGCTGCCGTCCGGGCTCATGCCTTCGTCGCTGGAGATCACGTCCAGCATAGTAGAGTCCCCGTCTTCTCCGCTCAGGGGGGCGTCTACAGATACGTGGCGGCCGTTGCCTTTCAACATGTTGGCGACCTCCTTCGGGGTCATGTCCAGCAATTCGGCCAGTTCTTCGTGGGTCGGTTCCCGCTCGAATTCCTGGACGAAAGACAGGAAGGCCTCATTTACCTTGTTATAAGAGCCGACTTTGTTGAGCGGCAGGCGCACGATGCGGGAGTACTCGACGATGGCCTGCAGGATGGACTGGCGAATCCACCACACGGCATAGGAGATGAATTTGAAGCCTTTGGTTTCATCAAAACGGCGGGCGGCTTTCATCAGCCCGACATTGCCCTCGTTGATCAGGTCACTCAGCGATAATCCCTGGTTCTGATACTGCTTGGCAACGGAAACGACAAAACGCAAATTGGACTTGGTAAGCTTGTCTAAGGCTTCCTGGTCACCTTCGCGTATGCGCTTGGCGAGTGAAGCCTCCTCCTCCGGTGTCAACATAGGGATTTTCCCTATATCGTTGAGGTACTTGTCCAGAGCGAGGCTTTCTCTGGCCGTGATTTTATTGGTAATCTTTAACTGACGCATATTCAGGGTAGTTTAGGGACCAACCGTGTTCTGTAAGATACGCTTAAAAATAGAAAAAGTTGCCCACTAAAAATAATACTTGACTTTTTCACCAAAAAGGATTATAGGAAACAATTTCACTTTAAATACAACTATCCCTGGTTAAAAGTTCCTGCGGCGGAGCATCGGGCGAAATGATTTTTGTGAATTTCCGGCAGCCATTTGCCGGATAAAACAGTCCGCACAGGGCGTCCACACCGGCCGCAACAGCCGCCGGCTATGAGTTCCTGCTAAACCTGTGGCAACTGGACAGAGGCCTGTAACCGTTCCCGTTTTAAAGAAAAAAACCTGGCCTGCGATCATGCAGCCAGGTTGGGAAGACAGGTTTACTATTTCACGGGTTCGCGGTTGACAACAGCACAATGAAGCAGCGAACCCATGAAACAGTGGATACTCGCTCAATCTCTGCGCCGGTTATCGCGGCGGCCACCGCGGTCGCCACGCCCGCCGCGATCGCCGCGGCCTTTTTCCTCGCCGTCGTCATCGTCGCCCTGGCCGTTCCGCTGGGGTTTGGGCAGGAGCGATTTGCGGGAAAGGCGCAATTTACCGGTCTTTTTATCGACGCCGATCAGCTGAACGCGCACTTCGTCCCCTTCTTTGAAAAAGTCTTCGACCCGGTCGATGCGGGTGTGAGAGATTTCGGAAACGTGCAGCAGCCCGCTCTTGCCCATGAAGTCGACGAAAACGCCGTAGGGCATGACCGACTTGACCTTGGCGTCGTAGATGTCTCCGACGGAAGGCGTGAAAGTAATGCGGCGGATGCGCGCCAGGGCGGCCTCGATGGACGATTGGTCGGTAGCGGCGATATTGACCACGCCGGTGTCTCCCACCTCTTCGATATTGATGATGGTGCCGGTTTCGCTCTGGATTTCCTGGATCACCTTGCCGCCCGGGCCGATGACTGCGCCGATGAAGCTCTTGTCGATGATCAGTTCGACGATGCGCGGGGCGTGCGGTTTGAGTTCGGGGCGAGGTTCGGCGAGGGTCTTTTTCATCTCGTTGAGGATGTGGATCCTGCCGGCGCGGGCCTGTTCCAGGGCCTGTTCCAGCAACTCGTAGGGCAGGCCGTCGATCTTGATGTCCATCTGGCAACCGGTGATGCCGTTCTCGGTGCCGGTCAGTTTGAAGTCCATATCGCCGAGGGCGTCCTCATCTCCGAGGATATCGGAAAGGATGGCGGTCTTTTCCCCGTCGGAGATCATCCCCATGGCGATGCCCGACACCGGGGCGGAAATCTGGATGCCGGCGTCCATCAATGCCAGAGCGCCGGCGCAGACGGTGGCCATGGAGGACGAGCCGTTGGATTCCAGGATGTCGGAGACGATGCGGATGGTATACGGCGTCTCTTGAGGCAGGACCTGGCGCAGCGAGCGGCCGGCCAGGTTGGCGTGGCCGACTTCGCGGCGGCCCGGGCCCCTCTGTGGCTTTATCTCCCCTACAGATAGGGCGGGGAAGTTGTAGTGGAGGATAAAATCTTCGAAGTACTGTCCCAGGGCGTTATCGATCATCATTTCATCCTGTTTCGTGCCCAGGGTCAGGGAGGTCAGCGCCTGGGTTTCTCCGCGGGTGAATATGGCGGAACCGTGGGTCGAAGGCAGGTAGTCGACCTCGGACCAGATGGGGCGTATATCGTCGAACTTACGCCCGTCGAGGCGGACTTTCTCTTCAAGCACCATTTTCCGGATCACTTCTTTCTTGATATCCCCGAAGTAGTCCTCCACCATGGCTCCCTTCTCTTCCATGAACTCTTCGCCTTTCTGCCCGGTGAAGGTTTCGACCAGGCTGTCTTTGATCTCGGAGAAGCGGTCCTTGCGGGTTTTCTTGTCGAGGGCGGCTTTGGCCACCTCGTAAATCTTATCTTTGGCGAAGGCCTCTATTTCTTTCTTCAGTTCCTCGTCGGTTTCCACCGGTTCCACTTCGCGCTTTTTGAGCGCCTTTTCCCCAACTTTCTCAGCCAGTTCCAGCTGGGCCCTGCACTGCACCTTGATGGCTTCATGCCCCACCTGGATGGCCTTGATCAGTTCTTTTTCGGAACACTCTTTAGCCTGCCCCTCCACCATAATTACATTGTCGAGGGTTGCGGCGACGATGATGTCGAGTTCTGCTTCTTCCAGGGCCGACTTATTTGGGTTGACCACATATTCGCCGTTGATGAGCGCGACGCGCACCTCCGAGATGGGCCCGCCGAAAGGAATGTCGGAGACGGCCAGGGCAGCAGAGGTAGCCAGAGCGGCAAAAGCGTCCGGCGGCACATCGGCATCCCCCGAGATCAGGTTGATGATCACCTGGGTTTCGTTCATGTAACCATCCGGGAAGAGCGGGCGGATGGCCCGGTCGACCAGCCGGCAGATCAGCACTTCGTAATCCGAGAGCTTGGCCTCTCTCCTGAAAAAATTGCCGGGAATTCGGCCGGCAGCGGCAAATTTCTCCTGATAATCTACAGAGAGCGGAAAAAACGACTGGCCTTCTTTGGCCTCCTTCGCAGATACGACAGACGCGAAGAGCATGGTCTTGCCCATGCGGACGACGACGGCGCCATCGGCCTGAGTAGCCAGTTTGCCCGTCTCTATCGTCACGGTTCTACCATCGGGTAAATCAAAGGACGTTGTAATCGGAATCTGTTGTCCCATCGCTAAAAATGATTAATTTTCTTTGTGATAAAAACCTGTCAAGATACCACCGGCAGCGGCTTCCCCGATACTGCTTTGCATGTCCGAAAATATTCCCGGAAACCTGACCGGCGAGGGAGAGGAGTATTTGGCTGGCGCGGGTAATGTGCTTACCTTGCTGAATTTCAGATCATTCGATTGTCTTCGATCTTTGTTCGGACTACTCCTTTTCTTTCAGTTGCTTTTACTTACTTTAACCCTTTTTTCAAAATGCGAAGATAGTCAAAAATTGTTATTCTGGCGGGGGCATTCGAAAATACCTGCGAAAAACGGACAGGATTGACAGGATGTGGGGCCAGGGAATATAGACAGGATTAACAGGATTGACAGGATGTGGGGCCAGGGAATATGGACAGGATTAACAGGATTGACAGGATTTATGCTTTCCGGGGGCGAAAACCGCTTCATCCTGTCAATCCTGTCAATCCCCTCAAACCATTAGCCCCCCATACCTGTCAATCCTGTCCCCCCAAAACCATCAGCCCCCAATACCTGTCAATCCTGTCAACCCTGTCCCCCAAAACCATCAGCCCCCAATACCTGTCAATCCTGTCAATCCTGTCCCCCCAAAACCATCAGCCCCCCATACCTG